>CAZTHP010000053.1:15055-19350 GCA_964613155.1 uncultured Lachnospiraceae bacterium
CGTACATCCTGGCAAGCAATAGATATGCCAGCTATGTGGATAGCGTGACGATACCTTCTAGTGTAATGACTATAGGAAGCTATGCCTTTTATAATTGTACCAATTTGTCTAATCTGTATTTTACAGGAAGTAGTTGTCCAACAGTGAATACTAATGCTTTTTATAATCTTTCGGCAAATGTGTATATTCCCTATTCATGGAGTGAAGAAAGTAAATTCGCTTCGAATGCATATGGTGCGAAATCCTTAAAATGTATCTATTATGAACCGGGAGCAGCAGAAGAAGAACCTGTTCAGCTATATCGACTTTCCCAGATTTCCAGCCGTAAAGGAGGACAGATTTATAATACAAGTGAAACGGTCGATAAATTAGTAATTGGAAGTGGAGTCAATATTACTGTTAAAGGAAGTATCGTAGCTGAGAAAGTAATAGTAAAAAATGGTGGACAACTTAGGATAGTAGGAAGTATTACGACAGATACTTTGGAAGTGAAATCAAATGGTTCTGTTACCGTTACAAGTCAGTATAGTTCGTTGAAGGCAGATCAGATTAAAGTGAGTGGTGGGGAAATTGAATTTCTTTCAGGAAATCTGACTTCGGATAACATTACAGTCAGTGGTTCGGGAAAATTCAATCAAAGTGGCGGAAAAGCCATTGTGAAAGATACATTCCTGATTTCCTCAAGTGGTATTTCAAAGCTTACAGGCGGTGATTTATGGATCGGAAAGCTCTTTCAGCAGAAGTCGCATTCGGATAATTTTCAGGCAAGCGGGGCGCATTCTACCATTTTATACGAAAAGGGCTGCCAAGTTAAATTTGGTTTACTCTGGAACAAAGAAGTGCATTTTAATAATTTATATGTAGGAGATACGGTAGGAGATAATATTACATATAAAGAAGATATTACAGATCATATTCTTGGAAACTTTGCAAAATTACCGGTAAATACCAATAATTTTACTTATACCTATCGTCCAGGAACAAGCAGTTATAAGGATTTGGATCCACAGCATACATGGGAAACTGGTTTGATAAAGGCTTATGATACGGAGGTTCAATTTGGAGCAGAAGACCCTATTTTACAGGGAAAACTGGGAGATAGGAATTACAAAGCCTTCAAAAAGATTCTAGCAAGCTGGTTTGTCACAGAAACCTCTCCGCTTATCAAAAATGAATTTGCGAAAGTGGCAGATAATTCAAGAGGATTTGTTGTGAAAATAGAAGACCGGAATGGAAAAATGGTCGAGATTACAGTTTATTGTGATAACAAGCAGTTGGGGGAATCTGTTTCCTTGGGTAGATTGTATTGGTGGAGTAAAGATTTAGGATATTCCGAAATGCAGTTACTGGGTTTGATGACATCTCATAGCATCTCTACTTTCAAGATTGAAGTGGCTGAATTTTTAACAAAAGAAGCGATAAATCAGTATAAGAAGATGTTTGAAGTGAAAAGTATTAAACAAGTGTATACTGATGTGATGAAGAATCTGATTAATATTGTGATTGAAAAAGATGCAAGTATAAAAGATGTTGTTGATTTTATCGAGATATATGATGAAATCGATGTGAGCAGCAATACATTATCATTAGCGTCATCAGTAGAACGGACACTGGATTCGAACATTGGAAATTATGCAGATAATAAGGGGTCAGCTATTGTTTTGGCAGATAAGAAACAGGAAAGTGGCGATACGATCATCACAGAAGTTTCTGACGCTGTTAAAACCCTGGAAGCGGATAATACGAAAAATATACAGCTGTCTAGTATGGAGTTAGATGATGCAGTTCGTAAGGAATTAAAATTAGGGGAGACAGACTCTTTAACAGAGTCCTTAATCCTTTCTGTTACCAGTTTAAATCTTTCCGGAAGATATCTGGATGATATATCTGGGATTGAAGTTTTTGCAAATCTAAAAGAATTGGATTTGAGCAATAATTATATTTTGGATATTTCCAGCGTAGCACAGTTGACGAATTTGACCAAATTGGATGTAAGTGGAAACCGAATTACGGATGTATCTTCCTTAACACAGTTGTCTTCCTTAAAGTCTCTGAATCTGTCTGAGAATTTTATTACAAGCATTGAACCGCTTACCGGATTGATAAAACTAAGTGTACTGGATGTATCGGACAACCCGGAAATGGATTGGAGCAGTTTGAATAGTTTTACCTTGCTGAAAGAATTAAATCTTTCAGGTAATGTGCTTTCTAGTAATAACCTGGAATGTTTAAACGAATTGACGCAGTTGGAAGTACTCTATGTCAACAATTGTGCTTTGCAGAGTTTAAGTGGTTTAAATGCAGAAGGTTTACAAATTTTTGAGGCTGCGAACAATGAGTTGACCTCATTAGAAGGATTGCATACTAATCTTTTAACAGAAATCGATGTTCATAATAATTCACTGAGTGATATTTCTGTATTAACTAATGCATCAGAATTGAAAAAAGCAGATTTATCAATAAATGAATTAAATGATAGTGCAGCAAATAATCTGAAAGGATGTAGCAATCTGCAGATTCTTAACCTGACTCGAAATCAGCTGAAATCTGTTGGTTTTGTAGAAAAATTGAATCTGATTACTTGTTTGGACATGAGTTACAACTCTATCAGTAATCTGAGTGGTTTAAACGGTAAAACAAATTTAGAAACCTTATCTTTGCATTATTGCGGATTGACAGATTCATTTTCGCAAATTCTTCTTACATTAGAAGGACTTAAGGTTCTGGATTTATCCTACAATGATTTTACAGATGGTACCTTCCTTCTTCAGCTGCATAATCTGCAGTCGGTGGATTTATCCAATAATAACTTGTCAGATGTTTCGATTTTTGAAGGTGTTCAATTTGCAGTTGATTATTCTGCTGATGAAGTACCGGTCAAAGCAATTACGATGCGCGAAGAAGAAGTTTCAACATCTGTAGGGAAAAGCGTAAGAATTTCAGCATATGTTTATCCGTATGCGGCAACTGATCAGACAATTAACTGGACATCCTCTGATAATTCGATTGCGACAATTGATGAGTATGGCTATGTGACTGCGCTTGCAGAAGGTGTTGTTACGATTACAGCATCCAGTCGAAATGGAAAGACAGCAGTTTGCCAGTTGACAATTACGGAAAAAGTAAATGAACTCAATATTCTTTCACATCCTGGGGATTATACCGGTTACGTAGGAGATACGGCGGTATTTACAATAGAGGCAGAGGGAGAAGGACTGAGTTACCAGTGGCAGTATTGTAATGCAGGAACCAGTACCTGGAAAAATTCCGGTCAGATGGGAAATAAGACTTCCACCCTGAGCGTACCAGTTACAGAAGCACGAAATGGTCAAAAGTATCGTTGTGTTGTAACGGAGGGAAGCGGAAACAGTGTTACATCGAATGCGGCAGTACTGAATGTAGTAAGTAAAGCAACGAAATTAGTGATCACCAGTCAGCCGGTGGATTATATCGGAGAAGTAGGTGAAAGTGCGAAATTTACCGTAACTGCAGAAGGGGAAGGACTAAGTTACCAATGGCAGTATTGCAATGCAGGAAAAGCAGAATGGAAATCATCCAGTCAAAGTGGAAATCAGACCAATACATTAAGGATACCGATTACACAGGCCAGAGATGGACAGAAGTATCGTTGCTTTATCACAGATAAAAATGGAAATTCATTAATATCTGCAGTTGCAATCTTACATGTGAAAACCGCAACTGCTGAATTGAAGATCACTAGTCAACCGAAAGATTACAGGGGTTCGCTTGGAGAAACGGCACTGTTTTCAGTATCAGCACAGGGTGAAAAACTGAGCTATCAGTGGCAGTTCTGTAATGCTGGTTACAGTACTTGGAAAAATTCTGGTCAGAGTGGAAATCAGACCGATACACTGCGGATACCGATCACAGCAGCCAGGGATGGACAGAAGTATCGTTGTGTGATTACAGATTGTAACAATGAACAAATTATTTCCGATGAAGCAGTTCTGCACGTTGGAACAGCAGATGTGGTAACGATTACCAGTCAGCCAGTGGATTACACAGGAGAAACAGGGGATACGGCTAAATTTACTGTAAAAGCAAGCGGAAATGCTCTGAACTATCAGTGGCAGTACTGCAATGCAGGTTATAATACCTGGAAAAATTCTGGTCAGACAGGAAATAAGACTTCCAGTTTAAGTGTACCGATCACAGCAGCTCGAAATGGACAGAAATATCGCTGTGTGATCACAGATGGAACGGGAAATCAGATTATAAGCAGTACAGCAGTACTTCATGTAGGAACAGCAGTAAATGAGGTAACAATCACGAGC
>CAZTHP010000054.1:0-10882 GCA_964613155.1 uncultured Lachnospiraceae bacterium
TCTTGTTGCAGTATATCTCAGGTATTTTCAAAAGTCAACCCTGATTTTCCTGCTTTCCTATCTATTTTTCGTACATCACGATTCGCACTTCATGCTTCATGATTTCTTTGAAATCCATCGTAATTTCCATTCGCCGCTTGCTTTGAATAAGCTATGCTTGCTCCAGCTCGCTTGCAAATATGTATTTTCGTTGCGCTGCTTACACCTCTACATAAACAAACACATCATAAATTGCCTGTACTGCTGCTTCAAAATCGCTGCTGTCCACGCCGATAATGATATTCATCTCACTGGATCCCTGATCGATCATCTTAATATTGATTCCGGCATGTGCTAAGGCTGCAAAAACTCTTGCTGCAATTCCTTTATTTTTCTTCATGCCGCGTCCTACTACAGCAATCAGTGCCAGATCCGTCTCCAGCTCGATCATATCCGGTTCACATAAACGTCTGATTTCAGAAAGGATCAGCTGCTCATGTTCTTCAAATTCATGCTGGTTGACATAAACTGTCATAGTATCAATGCCAGAAGGCATATGTTCAAATGGAACTCCTGCCTTTTCAAATGCAGAAAGTACACGCCGGCCAAAACCGATTTCTGCATTCATCATATCTTTTTCAATCGTGATGGAGGTAAATCCCTTGCGTCCTGCGATACCAGTTATTGCATATTTCGGTTTGTAGCATGTGTTCGCTACGATCATCGTTCCTTTATCTTCCGGCGCATTGGTATTTCGAATATTGATCGGAATACCTGCTTTTCGCACAGGGAAGATTGCTTCTTCATGCAGTACACTGGCTCCCATGTACGCTAACTCCCGCAGCTCCTGATAGGTGATGGTTTCAATTACTTCCGGTTTTTCAACGATTCGAGGATCGGTTAAAAGAAATCCCGATACATCCGTCCAGTTTTCATATAAATCAGCTCGGCATGCCTTTGCAACGATTGAACCGGTTACATCAGAACCACCTCGTGAAAAGGTCTTCACACGTCCATCTTCATAGGCACCATAAAAACCAGGAATAACCGCTCGTTCTACCTGTTCCAGACAGGCCGAAAGTTTTTCCTGTGTTTTTTCATCATCGAAATGACCATCCGGTTTAAAAGTTATGTAATCAGCTGCATCTAAAAACGTATAGCCCAGATACTGTGCCATGACGATTCCGTTTAAATATTCCCCACGAGAAGCGGCATAATCCACGCCAAACTTTGCCTGAAAATTCTTCCGGATCTGATCAAACTCGGCTTCTAAGGACAATTCCAGACCCAAGCCGCTTATAATTTCCTCATAACGAGATTTAATCTCCGTTAAAACAGATTCAAATTCTGCATCTTCTTCTGCCAGAGCATAACATTTATATAAAAGATCCGTTACTTTTGTATCACCGGAAAATCGTTTGCCGGGAGCAGAAGGTACCACATAGCGTCTTGCTTCTTCTGCATGGATAATCCTGCCCACCTTTTGAAACTGCTCTGCGCTGGCCAGAGAACTGCCGCCAAACTTCACTACTTTTTTCATCGTGTTCTTCCTCCAAAATCTGACATCAGCAATCTTCACGGAAGATCACAAATGTTCCTTATTACTTGAATCCGTCCTGGCTTTCCAAAAACTCTGTTTCTTCCGACTCTGTAATCGATTCCTGTGTGGAAATCGTTTGCAGGATAGAACTCTCCTCCTGCGTTTCTGGATAAGCTGTCATATTCTTAGGAGGCTCTGAAAATTCCTCCTTCTGTTTTGAGAGACCGCCTGCCTGTGCGATCACACAGCAAACGCCAAAAAATACTGCGGCCCCTGCTCCAATCAGACTCCAGACTAGCTGATGCCGTCTGCGTCTCTGATCCGACTCAATCGCTGCTCTGACTCTTGTATTGAGTTCCCCTGGTACGGGAATTGCTTCATAAAGCTTTTTCGCTTGAGAAAGCTTTTCCGATTTACAATTCAGCAACATACCAAACTGATCCTCGTCCCACTCCGATGTACGAATACCTCTGGAGCGAATCCGATTTTCTTCTTCAAGATCGCTCAATCCGAATCCTCCTTTATGATTCCTTTCAGCTTTCGAAGCCCGCTGTACATACGTGACTTTACGGTATTGAGATTTGTTCGTGTTACCTCTGCAATTTCTTTTAAAGTTAATTCATCAAAATAATAGAGAATAATGACACTTCGAACTTCTGGATTCAATCGCTCCAGCTTCTTCATCACTTCTTCTCCTGGTTCAAAAGCTGACTCAATGTAAACACCGGTATTCCAACCCTCCCAATTATCGGAATCTACCGGTATTTCTCTATTATGTTTTCTAAGATACATCAGGCATTCGTTTACCAAAATCCGATAAAACCATGTCTTTACTGCCTTGATGTCACGCAACGTACGATATTTCTCCAGTGCGCGGCAAATTGCATTCTGTACTGCATCCATCGCGCCATCTGGGTTTTTTATATATGAATATGCCAGTCGATAGAATTTCTCCTGATTTGCGAGAATATATTCTATAATCTGATCATAATGATTTTTCGCCAATCTAATACCACCTGTTCTGTTAATCCGATTTTAACCTGTTTCTTTTCCTGCATTACCCAAAATTCATACTCATAAATGGTGAGTCCTCTCACCTGTCTCCTAATCCGAAGGAAACTGTACATGCAGTTTATCTCTTTCTTTATGGCATCATCTCTGTTTGCATGGTCGTTCATGCATATCTATCATAATTTTTCTCTGATTTTCAAAATTATTATTTTCAATTTTTTTGCAAATGGATTCTAATCCACTTATACTCTAATCAACTCACTTACATTCTTTTCACTTATCATTTTTATTTCCAATCGTTTTACTCACAATCTGTTTCATCTTGCAGCTCTAAATCGCCTCTGCCAAGATAAAATCAAATACTGTATATCAATCGTTTATACAGTTTATATATAATTTATACGCTTTTTGTATATATTAAGCACAGTTTATATATATTATATACGTTTTATATATTATACACATTTCATATGCTTTTTATATACAATTCTATGCAATCTATAGTCCATCTAAAATTTATATCAAATTCATATGCAATTTATCTATCATTTATATGTTTTCTATACCATCTATCATACAGGAAGTTGTTCAGGCAAAGCCGACTCCTCTCCTGCATCAAAACTCCTTTGCAAACTTTAATACTCTGCTGCGCTTCTCTTTTTTTGAGAGCTGTCATGTATTCATTATTATAAAGAATCTTCCGCTCATTTTCAAGAGCGGAAGAAAATTTTAGAAAAAACTAATTACAAATGCTATTTCTTACTATGTGCCATTTTCTTACGCGTAGAAGCATCCAGGATTTTCTTGCGAATACGCAGATTTTTCGGTGTGATTTCCAAAAGTTCATCGGTATCAATAAATTCCAATGCCTGCTCCAGGCTCATTACTTTCGGCGGAACCAGATGCAGAGCATCATCGGAACCAGATGCACGTGTATTCGTCAGCTGTTTTTTCTTGCAGACATTGACTTCAATATCCACGCCTTTTCCATTCTGTCCGATTACCATACCTGCATAAACCTTTTCACCAGGTCCTATGAATAAAACACCGCGCTCCTGTGCGTTAAACAAACCGTAAGTGATACTTTCACCGGTTTCAAATGCAATCAAAGAGCCCTGTTTCCGATAGGTAATTTCGCCTTTAAACGGACCGTAACTGTCAAAAATAGTATTCATGATACCTGTTCCTCTGGTATCGGTCATAAATTCTCCACGATAACCGATCAGACCACGGGCAGGAATCAAAAATTCCAAACGAGTGCTGCCGGTTCCATTTGCATTCATACCGATCAGCTCACCCTTTCTCTGGCTCAGTTTCTGGATGACATTACCGGAAAATTCTTCATCTACATCAATGAAAACCTGTTCCATCGGCTCTAAGAGATGACCTTTTTCATCTTCTTTATATAAAACTTCTGCTTTGCTGACTGCAAATTCATAACCTTCTCGTCTCATATTTTCGATCAGAATGGAAAGATGCAGTTCCCCACGGCCGGAAACCTTGAAGCATTCCGTTGTATCGGTATCTTCTACACGAAGGCTGACATCTGTATTTAACTCCCGATATAAACGATCTCTTAAATGTCTGGAAGTTACGAATTTACCTTCCTGACCGGCAAATGGACTGTCATTTACCAGGAAATGCATCGCGATCGTCGGCTCTGAAATCTTCTGGAAAGGAATCGGATCCGGTGCTTCCGGTGCACAGAGCGTATCACCAATATGAAGATCTGCAATACCGGAAACGGCTACAATATCACCAATCTGTGCACTTTCAACTTCTACTTTTTCCAGTCCTTCAAACTTGTACAGACGGCTGACTTTTACTTTCAGCTTCTTTTCTGCATCATGCGCATTCACCAAAACTACGTCCTGATTGACTTTTAAGGTTCCATTTTCTACTTTGCCGACACCAATCCGACCTACATATTCATTGTAGTCGATGGTACTGATCAGCATCTGTGTCGGTGCTTCCAGATCGCCCTGCGGTGCAGGAATATAGTCCAGAATCGTATCCAAAAGCGGTGCCATATCTTTCGGTTCATCCTCCAGATCACAAACTGCATAGCCGCCTTTTGCCGATGCATAAACAAATGGACATTCCAGCTGATCCTCGGATGCATCCAGTTCGATGAACAGATCTAAAATCTCATCAATAACACCTTCTACACGCGCATCCGGACGATCGATCTTATTAATACAGACCATAACCGCCAAATTCAGTTCCAATGCTTTACGAAGTACAAATTTTGTCTGTGGCATTGCCCCTTCAAAAGCATCCACGACTAAAATAACGCCGTCTACCATCTTCAGGACACGCTCTACTTCCCCGCCAAAATCAGCGTGGCCAGGTGTGTCTACTACATTGATTTTTACACCTTTATAATTAATTGCTGTATTTTTGGATAAAATCGTGATGCCACGTTCGCGTTCCAGATCATTGGAATCCATTACACGTTCTGCAACTTCCTGATTTTCACGAAAGATACCGCTCTGACGCAGCAGCTGATCGACCAATGTCGTTTTACCGTGGTCAACGTGAGCAATAATCGCAATATTTCTAACATCTTCTCTGCTTGTTTTCATAAATAAAAGTCCCTCCTCGGACTATTTCACTCCTATATACCTGGAACTTCCTTTCCAGGATACACAAAACTAATTATTTTCCAGAGCGATTATAGTACGATTTTTCCGATTTATCAACTCATTTACCTGTATTTTTCAAAAAACCCAAAAAAGAATACGCAATTCAGAATCCTAAAACCACTTTCCTGCCGCTTTCCGAACACTTCCCTTAAAACATCTTTCTTACTGCAATTCTGTCAGCATTTCAAAAAGATGGTATAAATTTAAGGTTCCATATCCCCATTCAGTATTGGGATACGTTCGATTCCTTTGCCGCTCAGCACCAATGGTCAGAAAAAATTTCACAACGGCTCCTGTCATCTCCGGCAGATTTCCTCTCACGATTCCCCAGGTAAATAGCGAGGCCGCCGCTCCCGCTGTAATCGCAGCGGCTGCACTTGTGCCGGTTCTTCGTTCATATCCCGTCACGCCCCCAGAAACCGGACCATCCACTGCAATTCCTGGAGCCGCTATCGTCGGCTGCTGATTGCCGATTCGCGTTTTCCCACGCCCCGACTGCAAATAAATGCTGTTTGCGATCGGCTGATATGCACCTACGGTAATGAAATGTTCTCCGGCTGACGGGTCTGTTAAAGTCACTTCCACCTCTGGTTTCAAAAAAATGGTCTCCGGCTGAATCAGCCCGTTCGAAGGAAGCCAGATATGAAAACCACCTTGATACTGCAAAAGACTGTATACTAAAATTCGCCAGACTCCGGCTGCTGGTCTGCGAAAACGCAATGTAATGATCTGATTAGCATTTCCAGCCGCCTCATACCAGAAATTCACCTCTAATGAAGTATTTTCCAATAAAAACGGAAAACGATTCTGCTCTCCCAGACGCGTGACAAAGCGCTCAGACTGCTGCCCCGACGGAGAAACAACAGCCAACGTCACTAACTCCGAAGGATTGGGCCAAATTTCCATCACAAATCCCTTTTCCTCCTCCGCTACCTGAAGTTCCACAACCGCTGGTATTTCCCCAGAATACGTCGTTCCATAAAAATGATGCGATCTGGCCGCTTCATTTCCTGCCGCCGTCACGACTGCTGTCTGATACCCTCTTGCAATCTGATCCAGTAAAAATCCCAATACCGATTCCCCATCATGCCCACCTAAATTAGAACCCATCGTAAAACACACTACCATCGGGCGATCCAGCTGTTTTTGCAATTCTAAAAAATAGCGCATCGCTAACAAAATATCCGTTTCCTGATAAACCACCGCGCCTTCCGGAATCTGGTAATAGTCCCGCAGATACTGTTTGGCCGGCTTTAGCTTTACAACTGCAAGCTCTGCAAGCGGTGCAGCCCCCTGATAACGTTCGCCTTCCACAATCCGCCTGCTGCCAGCCGCTACCCCTGCTGTATAGGTGCCATGTCCATTTGTATCAACAGAAGGTACGACCTGCAAAGATGTTTCCGAATTTAATGCGGTATCCAGATCTTCTTTTGTAAATTCCGTCCCATAATCCATCCTTTCTGGCGGTGTTCCCGTTTGGATCGTCTGATCCCACAAGCGCAGAATCCTGCTTCGCCCATTTTCATCCAAAAAAGCCGGATGCGTATAATCAATTCCCGTATCGGCAAAAGCCAGAAGAACGCCCTGTCCCTGTAAATTTAAAAATGGCTGATCCACTGCCTGCAAAATACCACTTTCCTCCAGCGCAGCTACCGACATCGGCACATAAAGTTTCGGAATATTTTCATAAACATATCGCCCCGAATAAAACGTCGGTGCTTCCCTTCGATTCCAATAAAGAATCCGAATTTCTTCATTGACCTGCTGTGTACAAATCTCACGATTTGTTCCTCCTGTCAATTGTTGCAGCAAGCGTTCCAACGTAATCAAATCCAGATAATCTTCGGATAAAATCGCTTCCCTGCACCTTGCTGAAAATGCCATCCTAACACCTAGCCTCCTGCATCCCTTTGAATTTTGATATTCCTTTCATCCTATTCATTTGGATAGACTTTGAAACCTGCTGCATGTTAAAACTCCATACACATTTTCTCTGATCCAACTTATGATTCCATACACATTTCCTCTGATCCAACTTATGATTCCATACACATCTCCTCTGATGCAAGTCAGAACTCCGTACCCATTTCCTCTCCTGTTCATCAGATCCGAACTATGAGAAACACGCGCTGTGCGTTTCTCAAGTGATCGCACTGCTCCCCAAATGCTTGTGTACCCCCAGTATTTTCATCGCTACTCGCGTAAATAAAAAGAGATATCCGCACTTTCTAGTACAAATATCCCTTTTCCAGTATATTCTTATCTAATATTACGTTTTGATAACGACTGCTGTTCCACCTACTAAATTTCTTTGATATCTGCTTGCGGTTCTATATCCTATACGATTGCAAGTTGACACATTGGTTACTGAATGGAACTGCTTGCGGTTCAAACACCTCGAAACGTGATTCGCGGTGCACCTTTTTGTTCCAGATATTCAGCGGTAATCACAACTTCTCCAATATTCGGGTCTTTCGGAATTTCATACATCATATCCTGCATAAATTCTTCTAAGACTGCTCGCAGCGCTCTTGCACCAGTCTTCTTCTCCAATGCCCGACGAGCGATTACACGCAAAGCATCTTCTTCAAAAGAAAGTTTTACTTCGTCCATCGCAAACAGCTTCTGGTACTGCTTTACAATCGCATTTTTCGGTTCGGTTAAAATCCGCACCAAAAATTCTTCTGATAAGGATTCTAACGTAACAATAACTGGCAAACGACCTAAAAATTCCGGAATCATGCCAAATGCACGCAGATCTTCAATTGTAACCTGTGAAAGCACTTCGCCTTCTGTTTTCGAATCTGCATCATAAAGTGCTGCACCAAATCCAATGGAATTATTCTTAGTCAAGCGATCTTTAATGATCCGATCCATTTCCGGAAAAGCTCCGCCGCAGATAAAAAGAATATTATTCGTATCAATCGTTGTGGTCGGCACCATCATATTTTTGCTGCTTCCACCCACTGGAACTTCAATTTTACTGCCTTCCAGCATCTTTAAAAGTTCCTGCTGAACCGATTCCCCGCTGACATCACGGCTGTTGGTATTCTTTTTCTTTGCGATTTTATCAATCTCATCAATAAATACGATTCCATGTTCAGCCCGGTCAACATCGTTATCAGCTGCCGAAAGTAATTTGGAAATTACACTTTCAATATCATCTCCAATATATCCTGCTTCGGTTAAAGAAGTAGCATCTGCGATGGCTAACGGCACATCTAACAATTTTGCCAGGGTCTTAACCAGATAGGTCTTACCACTTCCGGTCGGTCCCAAAATCAGCAAATTGGACTTTTCAATTTCCACACCATCGGAGTTATCTGCATAAACCCGTTTATAGTGATTATACACGGCAACTGAAATTGCTTTTTTCGCCTGATCCTGTCCCACCACATACTCATCCAGCTTTGCTTTCATCTGGTGAGGTGCTGGAATCGAACGAATATCAAATTCTGCAATTTCTTTTGCTTTTTCTTCTTTCGATTTCTTTTTCACCTTATAACGCCCCTGCTCCTGCTGCATTGGATTCATAAACATCATGCTGATACTGGGCTTTTTCTTTTCTTTTTTCTCCGCTCCGTCCGTTTCTTTGCTCTTAGTCGGCTCCTCCTCGGAATTTTCCTGCACAAGCAGATCAGCATCTGCATCTATTTCTTCGCTTACCGGCTGTCCCGAAAGTAATCCCAGAATTTCATCCAGATTCATCGGCATCATATTCGAAAAATTCATCAGATCCGAATATTGCATCCCACTATTTTGAAAAGAATCAAATGCATTCTGCATACAATCCGAACAAACTTTGATATCTCCCGGCAAATGAATTAATTTTCCAGCTACACTTTCCGGTCTATGGCACATACAACAAAATTCTTCTGTATTATTTTTATCTCTTTGTTCATTTCCCATTTTATTAACCTCAATCCTATTACAGGGCAGCTGCCCTTCTTCTCTCTTTTTAAACGATTCATAACGTATTATAGCGAATTCCCCGTCAACCTACAAGTCTTTTCCAAGCTTTCTATGCGCTTGTCATTTGCAACAGCAATCATTTCCGACATTTCGATCATCGAACACCCCTGCATTTTGCAATACGCCTTATCCGTATCAATGTTTTTATAACGCCTTATTCATTTTGAAAAAACAGCCGGTAACGGATACACTCCTTACCGACTGTCTCAAATTTTGATTTATCTTCCTATTTTCTATTCATTTCTATTTCATTTTCATTGAGATGAAAGAAGTTAGTTTTGTACTTGTTTCTGCAAAGTTACCTCTACTTCTACATTTTCATAGTCCGCACCGTTTTGACGCGCTACCGTTAAGGTAACGGTATCACCGATTGCATAATATTTCAGCTGCTCGGTTAAAGCTTCCTGTGTTGAAACAGAAGTTCCATTGATTTTGGTGATGATATCTCTTACCTGTAACTTAGAATTTGCTGCTGCACCGCCTTTCAGAATATCGACAACATAAACACCTTCGGGCATATTATAGGAAGTACTTTCTGTAGAAAGACATTGAATCCCAAGATATCCTCTCTGCTCTTTGTCTACTTCTACTTTCGTCTCCTGATTCATCAAATCATCAATAATTTCATGAACCGCTGAAATCGGAATGGCAAATCCCATCCCCTCTACATCTGTATCACTATATTTTGCAGAGTTGATTCCAATAATATCGCCAGATGCATTGACCAGAGCGCCGCCGCTGTTACCAGGATTGATTGCGGCATCTGTCTGCAATAATTTCTGTGCAGTACCTTCAGAAGTCTGCACTTCACGATTTAAAGCACTAATATAACCAACTGTGATCGACTGGCCATATCCCAATGCATTACCAATTGCGATCACACCCTGACCTACTTTACAATTATCGGAAGTATCCATCGTTGCGATTGCGATCGCATCTTTTGTTTCTTTGGTTAAATCGGAAAGCGAAACAGCAACGACTGCCAGATCATTTTCAGAATCCGTTCCTTTTACCGATGCTTTTGCGGTTGATTCGTCAATAAATGTAATCGTCAGAGAATCCGCATCTTCAATTACATGGTAGTTTGTTACCACTAACAACTCTTTATCATTTTGTCCAATGATAATACCGGAACCACTTCCAGCTTCGATTTCTTCCTGTTGATTACCTCCCTGCGAAGAACCGTAACCATAAAACCAGCGTGACCAACCATACTGTGATGCATAATTTTCATACAGCTGAGAATTGGTAATCGCTACAACCGAAGGAAGCACTTTATCGACAACATCAGAAACATCTCCCAGTGCACCGCTTACTGCTGTACTGTTGGAATGCGTCGTATTCGCCGATTCTGCAATTTTAATCGAAGACTGTGATTCTTTTTCTGTCGAATTCGCATCCGCTACAATTCCTGCTTTCTGTGCTGCATACTGTACCCCTACCATAGCAGAACCTGCAATGCCACCAAATAAAACAGCGGATAATGCGATTGCTGCCGCTTTCTTCCAAAAGCCGCCTGTTTTTTTCGGACGTTTTTCTGATGCCGTATGTCGCTCATGCGAAGCACCAGCTCCATAACCGCCTCCTGTGCTTGAATGACTCGTTTGATAACTACTGCCGTTTCCGTAACTTCCACTGCTCGTTCCGTAGCTGCTTCCGGTTCCTGCACTGCTATTTCCATAACTTCCACTGCTCGTTCCGTAACTGCTTCCAGCTCCTGTACTACTGCTTCCGT
>CAZTHP010000054.1:10982-19221 GCA_964613155.1 uncultured Lachnospiraceae bacterium
CGTAACTTCCACTGCTCGTTCCGTAACTGCTTCCAGCTCCTGTACTACTGCTTCCGTAACTTCCACTGCTCGTTCCGTAACTGCTTCCAGCTCCTGTACTACTGCTTCCATAACTTCCACTGCTCGTTCCGTAACTGCTTCCAGTTCCTGCACTGCTGCTTCCGTAACTTCCACTGCTCGTTCCGTAACTGCTTCCAGTTCCTGCACTGCTGTTTCCATCGCTTCCGCTTCTTACTTCGGAATTACTGCCAGAAGCTGCTGTAGAATTGCCGGATTCGTATGCATCCTGCGTTCCATTTCCAGTTTCTTCTTTATGATAGTTTGTATATTCATTATTTTCGCTCATGTTATAACCTCCTAAAGCAACGATGGGATGCTTTTCCGGCACTTTTTCTGTTTCCTTTCCAAAACAACCTGCAAAGCACATCCCCTATTTCAGCTTTCTGGCACTATCATAACAGGCTTTTGTGACGAAATTGTGTTTATTTCTAAAAGAAATGATGAAGATTCCAATCATCCTCACACATAAACCATGATTTTTCTCCCATCGTTATACAGCAGCTCCCATCGATCGTATTCTCGTTTTCTTTCTTTGCAGCCTTGAATCTGTGTCCCGGAAACACTGTCCCCTAATACGATATCTCGAATTGCATGATCTGATGCCAATTCATGCAGCAATTCTACTGAAATCACTTTTCCATTCCACTTCATACATTCTTTTCTTCCCACTTCGTACCCCCATTTGCATCTGTTTATACAAAAAAATCCTTCCTATTTTCTATTTTATACGAAAACAGGAAGAATTTATTACATGATTTCTTCGAAAAGAACGTATTTTTTTATTTTTTACGTGTTTATCTGAACTTTTTTATTTGCGTTTTTTTGTTTTCTATACAGTTTCCGCCTTACATGCAGCAGCAGCTTCTTTCAAAACAGTCAGCAGTTTCAAATTTTCTTCCTGCTGCTTGACGCAGATTCGAAAATATCCCGGCTTCAGACCTACATAATTACTGCAGTCCCGGATTAAAATTCCACGCTCGGCACATGCTTGCTTTAAGCCAGGCATTGCCTGAAAGAAAATATAATTTGCCTGAGAATCAAAGACTCGAAATCCCAGCTTTTTCAACTCCTGTTTTAAAAAGCCTCGTTCTTCCCGCAAAAGCTTCATACTCGTTTCCACATAAGCAGTTTCTTTTAATGCCGCTCTCCCTGCAAACTGCGCAGGAATCGAGACGGACCACGGCTGACTGCAATCGGCCATTTTCTGCAGAAATTCCAGATTGGAACAGATTCCATAACCTAAGCGAAGCCCCGCCATTGCATAGGTCTTCGTAAATGCTTTTAAAATCAGAAGCTGATCATATTGTTTCACTTCCTGTAATACACTGTATTTTTTCGGTTCATCCAGAAAATCATTGAAACACTCATCTACAACCAAGAAAATCCCCTGCTCGGCACATCGTTTGGCAATTGCAAGCATTTGCTCTTTCTCGATCAGCTGTCCAGTCGGATTATTGGGATTACACAAAAACACCATATCAATATCTGGTGTCAACTGCTCAAAAAATCCTTCATCCAAACGAAATTCCTGTTCTTCTTTTAGCGCATAATACACCATCTGCGCATCCACAGCCCGCGCTGCCTGCTCGTATTCCGCAAAAGTAGGCGCCGGCACCAGCACTTTTTTCGGTTTTCTGGCTAAGATTGCAGAAAAAATCACATCTGCCGCACCATTTCCAAAAACCAGCTGTTCCTCTTTCACCTGCAAAAAAGCCGCCAGATCTTTACGCAATTCTCTGCAATGAACATCTGGATATTGTGCTGAAAAAGCAGCTCCCCTGGCTGCTGCTTCAATAACCGAAACCGGAGTTCCCATACAATTTACATTGACAGAATAATCCAGTTCATAGGTACGCTCATAAATTTCCCCACCATGATTATGCATTTTCCTTTTTTGCCAATTGACCCCTTTCCAATCGACTCTCCTTCTTTTGAAATTCAATTTTCTATCTGATAAAATAGCCCGTCAGATTACCGCAGATAAATCCACGATCATCTGATCGCATCATAGAAAATAGCAAGAATAAACTACAACGGCTTTGATTCCCAGTAAAATCACGATTGTCAGAATTGCAGTTGCATACAGCAAATGATTTGCCGTTTTGATATCTTCCGGTGTCACCTGCCGATGTGCATCTCCAATATATTTTTTCTGATGCAGTTTCCCAAAATACCAGGCATCTCCTGCCAGCTGCACGCCCAATGCACCTGCCATCACAGCCTCGGTATGCGCAGAATTGGGACTTGCATGATTATAACGATCCCGAAGATAGATTTTTTTCGCATTTTTTGCATCTAAGCCACTGCATGCAGAAGCAGCGATCATCAGCCATGCGGAAAGACGCGCCGGTATGTAATTGAGAACATCATCGAATTTTGCTGCAAATCTGCCAAAATAAAGGTAACGATCGTTCCGATATCCAACCATCGAATCCATGGTATTAACCGATTTATAGAAAAATCCACCAGCTGCACCGCCAATTGCCATAAACAGCATCGGTGCAATGATTCCATCCGATGTATTTTCCGCAACGGTCTCAACTGCGGCCTTTGCAACGCCTTCTTCATCCAAACAGTCCGTATCACGGCCAACGATCATCGAAACCGCATATCGCGCTCCCTTTAAATCCGGTTTGACCAATTCCTGATAAACCTTCATACTTTCCGTTTTTAAAGATTTTGTTGCCAATAACAGATAACAAAAAATACTTTCCAGCAACAATCTCAGCCAAGGTGAAATCCATTCTGCCCCCCAAAGCAGCAAGAGCGGAATCCCCGTAGATACACCCGTTACTAGAATAACCAGTATCACACCACCTGCCAGAAGCCCTTTTTCCGTATCCGGCACAATTTTTCGAATTCCCTTTTCACAAATGCTGATCCACGCACCGATTAAACGGATTGGATGCCATGCCCACTGCGGATCGCCGATCACCAGATCAAGGACAAATCCAATCCCTAAAGCGAATAATGAAATTTCCATCCTGCATCTCCACTTCTGCTGCAAAACCGCAGCCATTTTTTACCTGCCAATCATAATACTCTTTCTTTGGCAAACCGTACATCTGCATCAGTTTCATAATAACCCCACCGTGCACCACACAGGAAACAGATTCCAGATTCTGTGCCTGACAGACTTCCATCAGCTTTTGAAATCCCAGCTGTACGCGCTTTGCAAATACCTCTGCGGTTTCTCCGTCTGGAATTGCCATCGTACCATTGCTATCGATCCACTGCTGATACACCGGGTCACCATTCAACTCCTCATAATTTTTATATTCAAATACCCCAAAATCCGTTTCCGCCAATTCTTCGACGATTTTCACCTTCTGATCGGGATAAATGAGCGCTGCCGTCTGCTGGCAACGTTTCATCGGACTGGAAAAAACAGCCGAAACGGAAGGATAAATGCCCTCTGTTACATAATCTTCAATCAACTGAACTCCCGTTTCACAAAGCGGTTCATCGGTCGTTCCCACATATCGTCCTTCCAGATTGCCAGCCGTTTTTCCATGGCGAATCCAATACATGCGGATTTTCCGTTCAGACACGTTTTCTGTGCACTGTATCAATTCTGTATTTCCCCTTTCTTCCTGTGTGAATCTCTCGATTCCTCAACCGTACCGTATCTTCTGCTTCCATTCGCTGCTGCTTAAACGGAAGGCTTCTTGTTTCTAACACTACTACATCTACAGTCCTTTGTTTAAGATATTTCTACTTTCATTCGTATCTCTGGTATACACTGTATAGCAATCTGCCCCATACACATACCGCCAGCTTTTTTACCCGTGAATTCCTATCCACAATAGGAACAAGTCTGACTGCTCGGATACATGGTTGGTACTTTTGCTACGGTATTTCAATACCGCATCGATTTCTATTTAAGCATATCAAGCAAGTTTTTTACGACACATCTTCTAACCTTTTATACAGGTTCCAATTCCACAGTAAACACGCCAAACCTGTTCGGAAGCCGCTGCCAATTCACAGCAAAGCCGACTGGTATCCTCCCGATAGGTTCGATCAAATTTCTCTACAGGTACTACACCATATCCCAATTCATTTGTCACGATCACCACCTGTGGATTATTTGCGATCAGCTCCTGTGCCAACTGCTTATAAGGCAGTTCATCTTCTATTCTTCGTTTGACAAATTCATGAAAATGATAAATCATCGGAGCCTGGAGCAGTTCTTCCCATGTACAAGTTTTTCCGTCCACTGCCTGCTCAATCGAAATCCCTGTTAACTGCTGTGCAAATGCTTTCTTTCCCTGAAATACACCGCCAATGATTAACTTCATCGTTTTTCCTCCTATCATCAAGTGTTTTTATTGAAAATTCAAGTTTTTCAACCCGTTCTATTTTTCCTGTCCGTTTCTCCTATCCTTTAGAAGCACTTAGAATCTTTCCCCACAAAAACAGGCTTGCAGATTC
This sequence comes from uncultured Lachnospiraceae bacterium, assembly GCA_964613155.1. Lineage (GTDB taxonomy): Bacteria > Bacillota > Clostridia > Lachnospirales > Lachnospiraceae > TWA4. Next base: position 15,477 of record CAZTHP010000054.1, read on the forward strand.
TTTTGCTTGTAAGATCCTCATTCTTTCCAGAAAAACAGGTCTGCACATCGTACTTCCTGTCACTCCAAGCATACTGCTGCTGTACAGAATGCCATTACAGACACACTGCTGCTGCATAGAATGCCATTTACAGACACGCTGCTGCTACATAGAATGCCATTACAGACACACTGCTGCTGCATAGAATGCCATTTACAGACACGCTGCTGCTGCTACTGCACAGAATGCCATGACTAATTCTGAAATCTGCGTGAAAAATCCACATAAATCGCCTGTAATTCCGCCAAAATAATGCATCGAAAGATGATGATAATAGAAGAATACTGCAAATGCCCCGATTAATACAGCTGCACCGGGAATGGGATCAATCCAGATCAGCAGCGCTGCACAAGCAATAATAAATCCGATCATCGTCCCCTGCACAACCTTTTTCTGTGCTGGATTTGCAAATGCGACTGCCAGTCCGGTATTACGTGCTTTTCGGAAGGTTACAACGGAATAACCACTCAAACTTCTGGAAAGTACAAAACTCACGGCAATTACTCCAATTGATCGACTTCCAACCTCAGACATGACTCCGAAATATAAAACGAAATAACAAAGTCCCACTATAATTGCAAAAGCACCAGAATTTGAATCTTTTAAAATTTCCAATCTGCGTTCCATCGGCTGCCAAGAACTTAATGCATCAGCGGTATCCAACAATCCATCCATATGAATCCCACCGCTGATCACAATTGGGATCAATAAATACACAGCTGTCTGAAATAATACACCAAACGGAAGCTGCTGACACAGAAAATACCATCCATACATAACCGCTCCAATGACCATTCCGACTACCGGAAAGAAACACATACTATATTTCATATTGTCATCCGTCCACTCGGTATTCGGTGTCGGAAGCTTTGAATACATCGCAAATGAGATTTTACATCCATTCCATAATTGCTTGATCATTAAATTTCCACTCCCTTCTGTACCAGCGGGATTCCATAGACTACTTCCACTACAAGATCCGCTTTTGCTGCGATATATTGGTTGATTTTTCCTAGATACTGCTGATAACGAAACGTCTCTTCATCATATTCCATTCCATCGGAAAAAATCTCGTTGGAAACCACTACCACATCTGCTGCCTGAGCACATAAAGCATCCAGACCTTTACAAATTTCTTCTACCGTCTGCAGACCAGCACCATTTTCCTGATACATTTCATTTGCAGTCAGATTTGACATACACTCCAGCAAAACCGTTGTATTCCTCTCGCTTAAAACGACATTTTTTAAACCAGTAAAACACTCGATCGTATCAAAATGTTTATTCTTCCGCAGCTCCCGATGACGGTCGATTTTGCGAAAAGCTTCTGAATCAAAGGGATACATCGTCGCAATATAAATTTTCGGAATTTCTTCCCGCCCCTGCTGCAGCTTCAAGCACAGATTTTCCGCATAGGCTGATTTACCGCTTCCACTGCCGCCTGTTACCAATGCTAACATTTTGCATCCTCCTGATAAGGTTCATACGTCATAATGTCCACATCTGTAAATGTACTCATCCGATGATAAACACCCATCGCCATATCCAGAATCGGCATCAGCGCAACCGCACCCGTTCCTTCTCCTAAATGCATACCAGCTGTCAGACAAGGGGTCATTTCCAAAGCTTCTAATAATAATGCACCTGCGGGTTCTTTGGATAAATGCGATGCAAAAATATAATCTCTTGCAGCAGGTGCCAGTTTACAAGCAAGAAGTGCCGCAACGCAGGAAATCACACCATCTGCCACAACAGGCATCCGACAAGCTGCTGCTCCCAGATACAAGCCCGCCATACCGCCAATTTCAAAACCACCGACTTTGCAAAGCACATCCAACGGATCATCTGGATCAAAGGTATAAGAAGCTAAAATCCGCTCCAGTACTTTCGTCTTATGCGCCAGTCCATCTGCTTTCAGACCCGAACCACGCCCGGTAACTGCTGCTACTGGTACATTTAAGAAAACAGAAGCCATCGCAGAACTCGGAGTCGTATTTCCTACTCCCATTTCTCCTACACAAAGAATCTCATATCCCTGCTCTTTGACCATCTGTGCCATTTCAATTCCCACTTCAATCGAACGAATCGCCTGTTCCCGCGTCATCGCCGGCTCTTTTGCCATATTTTTAGTACCATATGCAATCTTTCGATTAATGACTGCTGGGTCTACATCTCTGGCAACACCGATATCAACCGGAAATACGTCGACACCTGCTAATTCCGCCATTACGCTGACGCTGCATTCCATCTTTGTAAATCCTTCGGTCATAACGGCTGTAATTTCCTTGTCCGATTGACTCACGCCTTCTTCCAAAACACCATGGTCTGCGCACATGATTACCAACGCTTTTTTGTCTACATGAAAATTGGGATCCTGCGTAATACCTGCCATCCGTATCGTCATGGGTTCAAATTCTCCAAACGCATATAATGGTTTGGCAATACTGTTCCATCTTGTTTCACACTGTTTCATGGCTTCCTTGTTCAAAGAACCGATTCCATGAATCGCCTCATGTAATTTCATGTTGTCCTCCTTCAAAAAAAAAGAGACACTGTTTCCAGCATCTCTGTATTATTTATTAATCTTTGCATCAGAAAGATTTCTAATATCACGACATATGGCATTACAGCATTATGATATCCTGACGCCATGCTCCGCATATCCGTTACGAATCCACAGAACCGCATGATCGCCTCTATCTTTCTGATGTAGTTTAAACATTTTAACAGACAATGATGCTATGACTCGTAGATCATGTCGCTAATGGGTATTCTGACTTGAGTCTCATTGCTGATAAGCACCTTCCCGATTGCTCAGTGGTATACGCTCTCAGCTCCTCTCTTACAGCAGCGGCACTGCGCAGGATTTTCACCTGCTTCCCCTTTATTTGCACCAATTTATTATACCTGTTTCCCGAAATCTTGTCAATCGTATGAGAAAAAGCTCTTTTGGGTGCTATTTTTTGTGCTATTTCCCTCAAAAATACTACAAATTGTTGCAAGGATTAAAACTCTGATCAACCTCTATCTGCATCTTTTTGCACATCGTCTGGCAGATGCAGCATATCATCTCCTGCGCATACATTCTTATCAGAAAAAGCCCAGAAAACAAAAAATCAGCCACATTTCTGTGACTGATTCAACGTGCCAGAAGGGATTCGAACCCCTGACCCACGGCTTAGAAGGCCGTTGCTCTATCCAGCTGAGCTACTGGCACATCCTCTAACAGCAGTCTTTCAACTTACTGCTAATCGGGGCGACAGGATTCGAACCTGCGACCTCCCGGTCCCTAACCGGACGCTCTACCAAACTGAGCCACGCTCCGAAATGCTTAAAACTTTTCAGACGACGCTTTCACATCGAACATGTTGTATTATACATGAAAGTCGTTTTTCTGTCAAGCACTTTTTAAAAAAGTTTTTTCTTTTTTTGCTTTTTTTTGAACATTTCTGTAAATTATAGAATGTTCCGTTTCAAATTCAATTCTCCAAACGCATTTCAAATATCGTCCAGCCGTCTGCACACCCCAATTGAAACAGAGCTTTCTATTCCGCTAATCCAGTTTCCCAGATTTTCTTCCTATTAAACACTGCCAAATGGGGATGTACATCCTGCATGAAACTTATCTAAACACGTTCAAATAAATTGATTTATGCTAATTTAGATTTTGCAACTTCTGCCAACTGTGCAAATCCAGCAGGATCAT
>CAZTHP010000055.1:0-18906 GCA_964613155.1 uncultured Lachnospiraceae bacterium
TTCGAAAATCGAACGCCATTCATCCCACGACCTAAAGGTCATGGGTTTTCTGGCTAAATATTATAAATGGAATACTATAGAAAGTCCAGTATCGAATCCCCTTCGTAATAAATCCAAAAATCCTTCAATGGAAAGTTTCTCCTGACGGAAATGATGATGAAACATCATTCAACGGAAATTGTCTCCCAAAGCAAAAGAGGAAGAAAAAGATTTGGAGAGGTTTAGTAGCTTTCAAAAAAGGCAGCGAGGATTTTTCACGTTGGAAGTCTATTTCTTCCATTCCTCACTGCCTTTTTCATTTTGTTTTCTATTTTCAGCTTCTGCAAGCCGTTTCGTTTACTGCGCTTTCAGCTTCTGCAAGCCGTTTCGTTTTTGCGCTTTCAGCTTCTGCGAGCCGTTTTACTTACTTCCTTATTAACAGCTGACATGATCGACATATTTTTTAATATTCGAAGCATTGGCAAAACGGTGCATACCATCTTGATCCAGGACAACCAGTGTCGGTGCCTGTCTCACACCAAATTTTTCAGTTAATTCCGGATGCTGCGATGCATCTACAATCTGATAATCCATTCCCTGCAAAAATGTTTTCGCTACTTTGCAATTAGGACAAGTATCTGTTACAAACAACAACCGGTCTGTCATCGTTGTACTGGTATTTACCTGCACCGCGATTTCTTCCTGTGCCGCTGTTTCTTCCTGTTCCGCTGTTTCTGCCGTGTCATATCCCCGTTTTAAGCTGGACTGCATCGGGTCATACGTCACACGATCCTGAAATTCCTGTATTTTTCCTTCGTTCCAATTCTGTACCGGGCGATAATATCCGGTAATCCGCGAATAAATCTCTGTTTTTTCCTTGCAGATCGGGCAAATTCCGGTTTCTCCGCTGATATAACCATGATTTTTGCAAACGGAATATGTCGGAGAAATTGTATAATACGGTAATTTATAATTAGAAGCGATCGTGCGCACCAATTTTGCTGCGGCTTTCCAATCCGGCAAACGTTCTCCCAGAAAAGCATGGAAAACCGTTCCAGAGGTATAGCGAGTCTGGAGATCATCCTGCACGTCTAGTGCATCAAAAATATCAGCTGTACAGCCAACTGGCAAATGAGAGCTGTTGGTGTAATACGGTGTTTCTGCATGATCACCGGCTGTTATAATATCCGGATAACGCTCTTTATCGTGCTTTGCCAAACGATAAGTAGTCGATTCTGCCGGCGTTGCCTCTAGATTGTACAGATCGCCATATAATTCTTGATAGTCTGATAAACGTTCCCGCATATGATCCAGAACTTCTGCTGTGAATTTCTGGCAGGATTTCTGTGTCATATCTTCCCGAATCCATTTCGCATTTAATCCCACTTCATTCATCCCGATCAAGCCGATGGTCGAAAAATGATTCTGGAAGGTTCCCAGATAATGCTTGGTATACGGATATAAACCAGCATCGAGAAATTGGGAAATTACATCGCGTTTGATTTTTAAAGAGCGGGCAGAAATATCCATCAGTTCATCCAGGCGTTTGTAAAAATCTGCTTCGTCTTTTGCTAAATAAGCAATTCTGGGCATATTGATCGTTACAACACCCACAGAACCGGTACTTTCTCCTGAACCAAAGAAACCACCAGATTTTTTACGCAGTTCACGCAGATCAAGACGCAGACGGCAGCACATGCTTCGAACATCACTGGGCTGCATATCGCTGTTGATGTAATTGGAAAAATACGGTGTTCCATATTTTGCAGTCATTTCAAATAAAAGGCGATTATTTTCCGTATCGGACCAGTCAAATTCGCGCGTGATCGAATACGTCGGAATCGGATACTGGAATCCACGTCCATTGTAATCTCCTTCCAGCATGGTTTCAATAAATGCTTTATTGACCATCGCCATTTCTTCCTTACAATCCTTGTAGCAGAAGTCCATTTCCTTGCCGCCAACGATTGCCGGAAGTTCTGCCAGATCATCCGGCACAGTCCAGTCCAGCGTAATATTCGTAAAAGGAGCCTGTGTTCCCCAGCGGCTGGGGGTATTAACCCCATATACAAAAGACTGGATGCACTGCAGAACCTGCTCATAACTGAGGTTGTCTGCTTTTACAAATGGTGCCAGATACGTATCAAAGGAAGAAAATGCCTGCGCGCCAGCCCATTCATTCTGCATCGTTCCCAGGAAATTGACCATCTGGTTACAAAGCACTGAGAGATGCTTTGCCGGACCAGAGGTAATCTTGCCCGATACGCCGCCCAGACCTTCTAAAATCAGCTGCTTTAAAGACCAGCCTGCGCAATACCCTGTCAGCATTGACAGATCATGAATATGAATATCTGCATTGCGATGTGCCTGTGCGATTTCCTCATCATACACCTCAGACAGCCAATAATTTGCCGTGATCGCGCCGGAATTGCTCAAAATCAGACCGCCTACCGAATACGTAACAGTCGAATTTTCTTTTACACGCCAGTCTGCCACTTTCAGATAGCTGTCCACAACTTCTTTATAATTTAAGATGGAAGAATGCATATTGCGCATCTTCTCACGCTGTTTTCTGTAAAGAATATAGGATTTTGCCACTTTTGTATAACCAGCCTGCTCCAATGTACGCTCCACACTGTCCTGGATTTCTTCTACGGAAATCTCACCATCATGAATGCTCTTTTGAAAATCAGCTGTTACACGCAATGCCAGCAGATTGAGAATCTCCTCATCAAAAAAACTTCCAGTTGCCACAAATGCTTTTTCAATGGCATCCCGAATTTTTCCAAGCTTAAATTCCGCAATCTCTCCATCCCTTTTCTGAACTTTCAACATTAACTTTCAGCCTCCCAGTCTTATAGAAAAATGTAGGACGGAGAGCTTTGAACGCTCCCCATCCGTCTCTCCAGTATATCAGCGCCCAATTTCAGAGTCAACAAAAAAAGTACAATATATCCCATATTGTACTTTTTAAATACGCTACATATTGTGCATTGACTTCAATCAAATTCTGTGTAGAACGTACATCTGTTTTTTCTTTAGTCGTATAACTGCCCTAAAAATCGAGCCGGTATATAACCCGTTACCAGGACACCATCTTCATTATATTCTTCCGTCAGAAGCTGCCCATATTGGCGTATCAGCTGTACTTTCCCAACTTTTTCATATGGAAATAATTTTTCCACGAAAACGCTTTGTGCGCGAAGCTGCTGAAGAATCCCCTCCTGCAGCTGTTCGATACCTTGTCCGCTTACGGCGGAAATCGTAAAGACCGCATCTGCTCGTGAATCCTGATAACGCTGCTCCGGGTCTGCCAGATCCATTTTATTAAAAATTGTAATCACCGGCTTATCCGTGATCCCCAATTCTCGTAATGTATCGTATACAACATACATGTGCAGATCCATCTGCGGATCCGATGCGTCTACCACATGCAGGATCAAATCCGCATAACGAGTTTCTTCCAATGTACTGCGAAAGGCCTCAATCAAATGGTGCGGCAGTTTATTAATAAAACCAACGGTGTCTGACAGCAGCAACTTCTGCCCTTCTTCCATCTCCATCGTGCGGATTGCCGGATCCAGTGTCGCAAACAGCTGATCCTGCGCCAGAACCCCTGCACCCGTCAAACGATTAAATAAGGTAGACTTTCCTGCATTTGTATAGCCCACAATCGCTGCCATCGGCAGCATCGAACCACTTCGTTTCTGTCTGGTGACATCCCGATGCCGGATTACATCTTTTAATTCCGCTTTCAGAACACTGATCCGCTCATGAATGTAGCGGCGATCAATTTCCAATTTCTTTTCACCAGGACCTCTCGTGCCAATTCCGCCGCCCAAACGCGACAAACTGGAACGAAGACCGACCAGACGGGCTGCCCGATATTTCAGCTGCGCCAACTCTACCTGAATCTTTCCTTCATGCGTTGAAGCATGACTTGCAAAAATATCCAGAATCACCAACGTGCGATCCATGACCTTTGTCTGCAGTGCATCTTCCAAATTGCGCAGCTGCGCTGGAGAAAGCTCATCATCACAGACGATTCCATCTGCATGTGTCTGATAGATCAATTCGATCAGCTCATTCAGCTTACCCGTTCCCAGATATGTCCCCGGATGAATCTGTTCCCGGTTCTGGATCAAACGTCCAACCGTCATCCCACCAGCTGTATCCACCAATTCCTCTAGTTCATCCAGAGAATGAGAGGCAAATTCTGCGGAACCCGTGCACACGGTCACCAGAATCAATCTTTCTACTTGTTGTTTCGTTGTTATCATTCTTTTACCTATTTTTCTAGTGATTTTAACTCAATTACTTGTTAACGTTTTTCTTGTCAAACGCTTTTCTACTACTTAAAGCTGTACTTTGTCGCAGATTCCTTTCCACAATTTCCTACCGCTTACTTTTACTCTTACTTTACGTTTCCTGTTACTTTACTTTTATTAGCAGTCTACATTTTTCTACTTTACATCTTCTATTACTTTACTATTACTAATACTTCTCGTTTCCTTCAGCGGATTCGTTCCTTTAAAAATGTCCTTTCTTTTTCACTTTCGCTGCTTTTGCCATAACGAGCCTCATATTGTGTTAAAGCATTCAATGCTTCCTCGTAATCTCCACAAGCTTCCTGTGCAGAAACCAGATTATAATACAATCCCTTTCCCTCCTCCTCGGAACAAGATTTGATTCCCTGCTCCAAATACGTAAGGGCTTCTTTTCCCTGTCCTCTCCGGATAAAATAACGGGCGATCCGATTGTACGCAGCTGCTTCCACATGTTCTCCCGAAACATCCTTCAAATAAATCGACAATGCATTTCCATAGTCGGCATTTCCTTCATAAGCTAATGCCAAATAAAACTGCGCTTTGTCATCTTTTTCTAAGGTAGCGGAAGAAAGCAAAGAAATCGCCTGCTCATAATCACCGCATGCATATGCGATCATTCCCTGATATCGACGCACATCCTGCTCCGAACCACACTGCGAAGTATCGACATATCCTGCTTCTTGTGCCAATTTCAGATAAGCTGTCCCATCTTCCTTCCAGCCTGCTGCATTCATACTGTCATAGATATTCCAGAACAGATCATAGCCATTGCCTTTCATCTTAACAGCTGCATCAAAATCCGCTTTCGCTTCTTTTTTCTTTCCTAATAGACAATACACCGCACCGCGCTGATACCGCAGCAGTGCCTGATCGCCTTCCAGCTCCAAAAGAGAACTGTAGGTCTGTGCTGCCGCCTCATAATCCTCCAAAGCCATTTCCGCATCCGCGCGATACCACAAAATATCATACTCCGTCTGGTCTACACGCAGTCCCGCATAGTCCAGCGCCTGATTAAAATAATCGATCGCCGCTTCATAATCTTCTGTACCAGCAGCTGCAATTCCCAGTCCCCGATACGCCTCCTGATTTTCCTTCTCCAGATTCAACGTCAGCTGAAACTGTTTTTGCGCATCTTCATAAGCACCAGTTCCCAAATACGCCATTCCCAGATAATAGTAGTTATCCGCAGACATATTATCCGCCAGAATTGCATTTTTAAAACAAGTCTGCGCCTCTGCATACTCGCCTTTTTCACAAAAAGCAAGCCCTTTTCGCACCTGCGCGCCCTGATTCCATCCATAAAATCCAATTCCCAGTACGAAAGCAACCGCACATACACCTGCAAAAATCTTTCCATTTCTGCTTTTAAAAAACGAAATCACCTGCTTTTTCTTCTTTTTCAAGGTTTCTTTCTTATCAACCGGCATACAGCCACCCGCCTTTCTCTCCGGAAACATCATAAAATCGTTTACTGAATCCCGGTTGTTCCAAAACCGCCCCGGTCTGCTCCTTCTAAACGATCCGTTTCTTCAAAGACCAGTACCGGCTGATTTTTCATAATCCGAAACTGACAAATTCGGTCATTTTTATGAATCTCTGTATCCCGAACTGCTAAAGCCGGAAAACGCCATTCATCATTGTCACCACAATAACTGCAGTCGATCACACCCATGTGATTCGTCTGAATCAGCCCGAAATTCTTATAAGTGCTGCTGCGCGGTACCACATGCGCCTCATATCCCTGCGGCAGCTGCATCGCAACACCCAGGCGGATCAACTTAAATTCCCCTTTTTTCAAAACCACATCCTCTGCTGCCCGTAGATCAATCCAATCGGACTTTCCATCGATATAGGTTAATTTTTCAATCTCATCGGTAAAATACTTTATCTTAATTGTCTCTGTCATCTTTCTCTTACTCTTTCTATTTCTATTCGTTTTATAACACCAAGCTCAAAAGGTCTAAAACCACATGATTTTACTCATAAGTGATTGAAGATCCTTGGACAGGATTGTGGGAGTGCAAAGCACGGAACAATCCGTAGGCATCATTGTTGGTGGCTTTTGAGCCCAACATTTTTTATAATTTATACTATCATGTCAGAAGCTGCCTGCGTGAACTACCCATTGTCTAAAGCCAGTGGGATTGCGGTAGCCACCTTTTCAAAAAGCAATCCTTCTCAGAAAACGATCAATCCCATAACACGATTTTTCCAATCTTACGGGTTCGTTTCACATCGATTACACGCTGATTGCTGCTTCCTTTCCAATGAAGCTGTGTATCCAGTAAAGCCTGTACAAATTCACCATCTACCAGCACATCAAGATACTGCATCACCGGCAGATCATCTACTTCATCCCAGGTAAAACCAGTATACATCCATAACGATTTCTCCGGATAACGTGTATGCAGTTCTCTGGCCAGTGCCGTAACTTCCTCACGATTTGCCGGATGCAGCGGATCTCCGCCGGAAAATGTCAAACCTGTGACATAATCTTTTTCCATCTCTGCAAAAATTTCCTGCTTTGCCGCATCATCAAATAAAATCCCACCTTGCGGATCCCAGGTAATTGGATTGTGACAGCCTTTGCAGGCATGATTACAGCCTGCGACCCAAAGCACAACGCGCAGACCATCCCCATTTAACATATCATCCTTTGTTATATTATGATAATTCATCTTATCCTACCTTTCATTGTACGATATAAGGTCAAAAGGTCAAAATGCCGTTCATGCTCACTTGATCAGGCATTTGAACTGTTGTATTTGTTCATTTTAATACAGGAAAGAGGGAATATCAAGAGGTAGTTCGGAGTTTATACAGCCTTTATACAGCCATTTGCAGAACTCCTAGAAAGCAGTTCAATATTGATTCACTAGTTTGTCTTTGCCCTCCTTCCATCCACTTTGTGACAACTTTGAAACATTTTTATGCTACAATAAGCAAGTACAAATCGTGATACAATGAACGCAAGCTCAATTACAAATCATAAAACAATTTACTTTATAAGGGAATTTCGCTATGAATATATTAATTATAGAAGACGACCCCGCGATCAATAACTTGATTCGTGTTAGTTTAGAGGATGAGGGATATTCCTGCTTTTGTGCTTTTGACGGAGCCGAGGCTGCTCAAATGTTAGAAGGATATCTGGAGCAGAATTATTATGATCTGATCCTGTTGGATATTATGCTGCCTAAGATCAATGGTTATGAATTACTGGAATACATCCGTCCGTCTGGTGTCCCCGTCATTTTTATTACCGCAAAAACCTCTGTACATGACCGCATTCACGGTTTAAAATTAGGGGCAGACGATTACATCATCAAACCCTTTCAGATAGGGGAATTATTAGCACGGGTGGAAGCGGTTCTGCGCCGTTTTGGCAAAACAGCACGTAAGCTGGAGATTTTCGATGTAGTTTTAGATCTGGAATCACGAGAAGTCTGGAAAAACGGCCAACCTGTGGAGTTGACAGTCAAGGAATTTGACTTGCTGGTACAGCTGGTCCGCAATAAAAATGTAGCACTGCAGCGCCGCCGCCTGTATGAACTGGTCTGGCAGGAAGAATTTACTGGAGAAACCAGAACCCTAGACACGCACATCCAGCGTCTTCGCAAAAAATTGGGCTGGGAAACACGTATTAAAACCGTTTTCCGCATCGGATATCGTCTGGATGTATAGAAAATACCAGGAGGGACTTTATTTTGAAATTTTTTTCGAAAATCTTTATTACAGTCACGTGTATTCTCTGTATTTCCCTCTCCCTCTCTGGCTATCTGCTGATCTCGCAATCATTTCAGCACGCAATGGAACAGGAAAAATCCCAGACCCTCGACCAATATCAGCTGGCGCGTTTTACCTTACAGGCACGTTTTTTTACCGTGTATACAGAAGATGCGCTCCGCAAACAGCTTTCACAAACCAATCTTTCCCAAAATCTGCAGCTTTCTTCCAGTGATTATCTGCTCGCTGTATTCTCGCAGGAAAAAGAACCCCTTTACTCGAACTACCCGAAGGATTATGATTTTTCAGCATTAGACCAGGTAACTTCTCAAAAAATGCTCTGCAGCGTCAGTCCAGCCAAGCAGGATTATTTTCTTACGATCACCGGATGCTTTACACAGCGCGGCCAAACCTACTATCTGATGTTTGGCAAAAATATCCACTCTGTCCTGGAACAACGCAAGCAGCTGGAACAAAGTTTTGCCCAAATTTACTGCATCGTCTGCACGATCAGCATTCTTGTACTGTTGCTGTTCTCCTTTTTCTTTGCACGTCCGATTAAAAAAATGACTTTTTTTGCTTCGGAAATTGCCCGGGGAAATTATGAAAGTCGAATTCCGGTTCGCACGAAAGACGAACTAGGGGAACTAGCAAAATCCTGCAATCACATGGCAGATGCCATTCAGCAAAGTATCGACAGCATAACCCAAACAGCCATTCAAAAAGATGATTTCATCGCAAATTTTGCACACGAACTCAAAACACCGCTTACTTCCATCATCGGCTACGCCGACCGAATCTATCAAAAAGACTTAAGCCCTCAGGATACCCGGCAAGCCGCCTGGTATATCCTCGACGAAGGCTTGCGTCTGGAAGAACTTTCCCGTAAATTAATGGATTTAATCGTCCTTGCACACCAGGAATTTATTTTCGAAGAATTTTCTGCGCAGGACATTTTATATAATCTCGCAGAAACCCTGCGCCCAATCTGTGAATCCAAACAAATCACACTTCATATAGAAGCAGAGGATACTACACTTTGGGTCGAATCCGATTTGCTAAAAACCATGCTGCTCAACCTGACAGACAACGCGATCAAATCCGGCGCTGACACCATCCGCATTTCGGGAAAATACCAGATGAGGACTTCGCACCAACCGCAAGCAGCAGCTTCAAACATACAGACAAGCCAAACCTTGCTTCAGCAACAAACATCAGCTTCAAATATACAGACAGCTTCGAAAACAGACGATGCAGCTTATTACTGCATCGAAATTGCAGATAACGGATGCGGTATTCCACAAGAAGAAATCCCCCGTATCACCGAAGCATTCTATATGGTTGACAAATCACGTTCCCGCAAACAGCACGGAGCAGGCATCGGACTTGCCCTTGTCGCACGAATCGTTCAGCTGCATGAAGCCGAGCTGCATTTTCAAAGCAAAGAGCACGAAGGCACCTCTGTTTTTATTCAGCTGCCGCTGCATCCACCCGCGCTGACAAAAGACGAAAGCGATTGCAGCGAATCTGAAAAGCTGCCTCTGGAAGATTCATCCACCTGACCTGATAAAAACAAAATCGATTGCAGCGAATCTGAAAACTGCTGATGGAAAGGATTTATTTATGAAAAAATATTTTTTAGCCTCTTTTTTGATTCTTTTTACATTTGCCCTTCTAATCGGTGGTCTATTTCTGCCCACTGCATTGATGAACAAACAGCAGCAGGCGTTCTTTTCGCGCACTGAAACGATCACGCTCCCCACCGAAACGGAAAGCACTTCCTCTACAAACGAAGTCACACCGGATGAATTTTTCAATATTGCACTGTCCTACAGCCTGCTGGAATCTGAACCCTTCTGGCGTTCTTATGATCCCAGCAGCCAACCGCTGACCACTGAATATTTAATCCAAACTGCCCACGAGCAGATTAAACAGCTCTGTGAACAGGACATTTTACCAGAACTTTTCACCAAAACGAACTACACCTGGGAAAATGTGGAATACGGCACGACCTGGTCATCCGAACTCCAGGACTTTCTCAGCTCCTACGAGAAAACATCCGCCCAAAGTGATTTAAACACTACGGAAAATGCCGAAGATGAAGCGATGCTTTCTTCCAGCGAACTCGACGGCAAAAATTTCAGCGGCTGGCTTGTATATGCAGGAAATAACAACCTAAAAGTCAACATGATCATCAACTCTGCCACTGGAAAAATCCTGAAATTATCCGCATCCTGGTTTGACGAGCAAGCAAACCTGCCTTCCCCCGAACAAATTCAGAAAAATTATCAAAAATATCTGAACGCAGAACAATTTTCCAAGGAGCACACAGCTTCAAAAACCCTCTCCGATTACGCCTCTCAGTTCCATGTCGAACTCTGCCACTACCAAGATATTTCCATGTTCGAAATCGCCTTACTGGGAAAATTGGAAATTTTGCAGCAGATTGAAAACGATGACGCTGCACAAACAAGTGCCTCCGAAGGAAATTATCATACTCTGAAAATTTATTTTTCACCTTTTTAGTTTTTATTACAAGGCATCACAACCAGCAAACATCTGATAGCGGTCGACTCCCCCTTTTCGATCAAATCCCCTTATATCCAGATCGCGCAGCTGCTCACATTGAAAAAACATCCATGCCATACTCTGAACATTACTGGTATCAAACTTACCCGTATCTAAGCTTGTTAAACACATACACCACTCAAACATCCCCGTCATGTTCGTTACACGACTCGTATCAAACCCACTCACATCCAGACTTGTTAGCTGCTCGCAGCCTGAAAACATCCTTGCCATATTCGTTACATGACTCGTATCAAATCCACTCACATCCAGACTTTGCAGCTGTTTGCAGTTTAAAAACATCCCATACATATCCGTTACATTTTCCGTATCAAATCCGCTTACATCTAAAAACTTCAGCTGCTCACACTCTGAAAACATATCGCTCATATTCGTTACACGGCTTGTATCAAATCCACTTACATCCAGCACTTCTAAATTACTGCAAAACCAAAACAGATAGCTCATATCGATTACATTCCGCGTATCCAAACAATCTCCCCATTCTATTTTTTTCACTTGTAAAAAACACGCAAACAATTCACTGCTGTCTTCCGGTGCATATATTTTCCCATCTGCATCCAAATGCAAAATATACTCTGTATCATTTTCCACATTCTCTATTTTCTCCACCCACCCCAAGATGGAACCGTCCTGCGCTTCTGACACATCTTTACAAATCTCTGTCCCAGAATTTTGAAGCACCCTTTTCGGCGGAATCCGATCAGAGAGCACAATCTGCGTAATAAGCGCTTCCCACTCATCTATATCTTCCGGTGAGCCAAACATCATGTCCTTATATTGAGAAGATAACGTATGGATCTTTTCTGCACCCGCTGCCTGACGCTGTAGCGGATAGGGTTCTTTTTGCGCCTCATCGAGTAAAAGCAGCGCACGATAGTTTTGATACGGTTTCAGACTCCTTAAAAGATTCTCTTGTTTTTCTGTTACTTCTTCCCTTTTCATATGCTCGTTTTCATCTCCTTGCTTGATTTCCTTGCTTCTGTACTTCCGTATTTTCGTGCTTCTGTGCTTCCTCGCTTCCGTGTCGCTGTACTTCCGTGCTTTTTACCTTATATCCGGCAATTTTGCTGGACTCTCCCCAACTGAATTTCTCCATTTTCTCCACGCTGATTTCAAAGTCAAACTCCAATTTTTTCCATCTGCTCCAAGAAACTGAATCCACTCACATTTAATCCGATCAACCCTTAAAAATTTTTTTCAAAGAATGGAACAGTCCTTTTTTCCCAACTCGTTTTGCAGAAGCTGGTAGGGAATCGCAGCCAAAAAACATATCCGTCTTCGTGCGTACATTTTCGATGTCAAATCCACTTACATCTAAGCGCTCTAAACTTCCGCAATAGAAAAACATATTGCTCATACACGTTACATTTTGCGTATCAAAGTGACGGATATCCAAACATTTTAACTGCGAACACCGCTCAAACATACTACCCATATCCACTACATTACGTGTTTCAAATCCACTCAGATTCAGACTGCGTAACGAGGAGCATCCTTCAAACATCCCATTCATGTCCACTACATTCTGTGTTTTAAACCCACTTAAATCCAAATCCTCTAACTGCGAACATCCGTTAAACATAAAACTCATATCCGTTACATTATGCGTATCCAATCCACTTACATCTAACTTTGTCAAATTGGGACATCTTCCAAAAATACCACTCATGTTCTCAACATTTCGCGTATCAAAATAATTTTCCCACGCAATCGTTTTGACTTTAGGAAAATCTGCAAACAGGCATTTGCTGTTTGCCGGTGCTAAAATTGTTCCATCTGCATCCAAATGTAAAATATATTCTATTTTCGTTCCCGTATCGCCTACTTTTTCTATCCAGCCAAGAATCGAATCATCTTTTTCCTCTGATACATCCTTGAAAATATTCGTTCCAGATTTTTGCAGCACTGTTTCAGAAGGAATACGGTCTGATAATATGATTTGTGTAATCCGTTTTCTCCACTTCTCGTTGCTTTGCGGTGAATTAAACAAAATTCTTGCATAATCCGTATCTAACGTATGAAACCAAAGAGAAGGGCAATCTGCGGCAAATCTATTTACGTCCAATTTTTCCAAATTGGTGCATCCTGCAAACATCCGAAACATGTCCGTAACGTTGCGCATGTCAAATCCACTCACATTTAAAGTTGTCAAATTGGTGCATTCATAGAACATTTTTTCCATATTCGTTACATTCTGCGTATCAAAGCCACTCACATCCAGATGCTCTAACCGACTGCATTTGCTAAACATAAATTTCATATCCGTTACGTTTTGCGTATCAAAACCACTCACATCCAGATATTTTAACTGACTGCACTTTCGAAACATCAAGTCCATCCGCCTCACATTTTGTGTATCAAAGTGGCTCACATCCAGCCTCTTTAACTGTGAACACCCGCAAAACATCCAATTCATATATCCTACATTCTGCGTATCAAAGCCGCTCACATCCAGATGTTCTAACCGACTGCACTCGTTAAACATCCAGCTCATATCCATTACGTTTTGCGTATCAAAACCACTCACATTCAGACGCTCTAACTGACTGCACCCGCTAAACATCCCGTGCATATCCGTCACGTTCTGCGTATCAAAGCCGCTCACATCCAAACGCTCTAATTGACTGCACCCGTCAAACATCCAGTTCATATCTGTTACATTTTGCGTATTAAAGCAATTTCCCCAGTCTATCATTTTAACATTTGAAAATTTCTGAAATAATCCAGTGCTGTTTGCCGGTGCTAAAATCGTTCCATCTGCATCCAAATGTAAAATATATTCGCTTTTTGTTTCTGTATTTTCTGCTTTTTCTACCCAACCAAGAATCGAACCGTCCTGTGCTTCCGACACATCTTTGCAAATCTCCGTCCCTGCATTTTGAAACACCCGTTTTGACGGAATTCGATTAGAGAACACAATCTGCGTAATCGTTGTGTTCCAATCTTCCATCTCTTTCGTTGAACCAAACATGATTTCCTTATATTGAGACGATAAGATATGGATTTTTTCTGCACCTGCCGCCTGATACCGTAGCTGCCACTGTTCTTTTTGTTCCTCATCGAATACAAGCAGCGCGCGATAGTTTTGATACCGTTCCAGACCACTTAAAAGATTTTCTTGTTCTTGTTGCTCTTGATATTTTTGTTTTTCTTCTTCCCTTTTCATATGCTCGTTTTGATCTCCTTGCTGAATTTCCTTGCTTGATATCGTTCAAGTTTATTTTGTTCGTTCATTATTTTTCATTCTTTCCTTGTCATTAATATCTTCTGCAACTCTGTTTTCACTCCAACACAAATGCTTCTCCAAAGTTTTCTTTGCGTTGTAATAGATGCTGTTTCCGATTTCGGTCGTGTTTTAATGGACGTGATTTCCGATTTCGGTTTTCTCTCATATTTTAATCTGAATTTTCTGCACGCTTCCGTTTTTTCGAATGATAACTTTTTTTAAATTGCTGCAGCACCTGCACATATTTTGCAAAGATTTTTGATCGGGCAATTCAAATCCCCGTAAATCGAATACTTCTAAATTTGTGCATCCTTCGACGATTCCTGTCATATCAATCACAGTTCGCGGTTGGAAATAAGCGAGATTCAACTGTTTGATGGTTCTGCAATTCGAAAACATATAGGTTATATCCGTTACATTTCCGACATCAAACCCGGTGACATCCAATTTTTCCAACCGATAGCAATTGCCAAACATAAAACTCGTATCCGTTACGTTTCGGGTATCAAAATGACTGACATCAATCGCTGTCAATTCTTCACAGCCATAAAACATCGCTTTCATATTCGTAGCCTTACTCGTTCGGAAAAATCTCACATCCAGTTTTTTCAAACTGCTGCACTCTCCAAAGAAAAAGCTCAGATCCGTGACATTGCTAGTATCAAAATAGTGAATATCTAATTCCCTCAATGATCGGCATCCGTAAAAGATTGCGCCCATATTGGTAACATTTCCTGTTCGGAAACAACGCAGATTCAGGCGTTTCAAATTCTCACACTGCGAAAATAAAAAACTCATATTCGTTACGTTGTGGGTATCAAAAGCGCACAAATTTAATCTTGTTAATTCTTTACAGCGATAAAACATCGCATACATATTGCTTAGATTACCCGTTCGAAAGGCGCTGAGATCCAGATCTTTCAGATTCTCACACTCCGCAAACATCATACTCATATCCCTAACATTCTGGGTATGAAAATGCGCTAACTCTAATGTTTCCATGCTTTTACACATATAAAACATTTCCTTCATCCCTGTTACATTCTGTGTCTCAAAACCACGAAGATTCAAAGATTTCAGCTTCTCACATTTTCCAAACATCCAGTTCATGTCGATGACATTTGCCGTTTGAAAATAGTCCACGTCTACGCTTTCGAGATTCGGACAGTCGTAAAACATCGCGTTCATAATTACGACATTGCTGGTATCAAATACCCTTCCAAACTGGATACTGCGTAGCTGCGAAAATCCACGAAACAAATTACAGCAATTTTCCGGTGCGTAAATCGTGCCTGTCGCTTCTATGTGCAAAATATATCGTGGATCTGTTTTTCCATTACTTTCGCTTTGATCCTTTTCCAGCCATCCGATTACGGAATGATCTTCTCCGAGTGAAAAATCTTCCCATCGATCTGCCACCAATTCAATTCGCAAATTGTGCACAGAAGATCTGCTGATTCGGTCAGAAAATACAATCTTTACAATACGCTGTTTCCATTCCTCAACATTTTCCCCATCAAACATTCTCTCCAGATAATCGGGAGCCAATCTATTCTTGTCGGAATCCTGCTGCTGTTCCTCCGCTGTAATACACTCACGTACTTCCTGCATCGTAACAAATGTTAACAACCTATATTTTTGATAACGTTCTATATATTCTACTTTCTTTTCCCCATTTTCTACCATATCCCAGATTTTCATTTTATTCCAATTCTCGATTTTAATTTTCATATCTCACATTCGCTTTCCTGTCATTGGTAACTTTTATTTCGCTGTGAACTACATCGGCAATTGAATAACCGAGGATTCCCGCTTTCTATCCTAAAATGTTACACGCATGTATTCCTAGTATCAATTATAATAAAAATCTGCTATTTTACAACAAAATATCTTTTATAAACAGGAACATTATATTGGCAATCCGTGTTTTTTCGGCGAGTATCGTTTTTTACTCGTTTCACGCAAAAATTTACTCGTTTCACGCAAAAAGGAGTTATGAGCGTCACCTCATAACTCCTTAGCCAACTTTTTATTTATATTGATCCAACTTCTGTTGTTTTTATTGTTTTGTATATAGACTCAATTTTTAATTCTTCTATTGCTTTTGCATACAGACTCAATTTTTGATTTTTCTATTGCTTTTGCATACAGACTCAATTTTTGATTCTTCTATTGTTTTTGCATACAGACTCAATTTTTAATTCTTCTGCTGCTGTATCCCTACATCGATTTTCGTTCTTTGATTTCCGCCATTTTCGCATCATTTAAACGAGAATCGCCTTTTACACGTGAGTAGGAGAGATATCCATTCATGCGGTCAATCTTTGTTAAATTTTTACTGCCGCATTTCGGACATACATCCATTTCCAGTTCCTGATGTCCGCAGTCATCACAGTAAGCTAATGATAAATTAACGCCTTCATAAAAGCCCATTTTCATTGCGCGGCGCACCAATGAGCGAATTGCTTCTTTATTATAGGAAATCGGATAACGCACATACTGGATTTTACCGCCGTTTGACAGTTCCCAGAAACGATATTCCTTGTCCTGCTTTTCGATAGGCGTAATGTCCTCTGTTACATGGCAGTGGAATCCGTTGCTGACATACTCGCGATCGGATACATGCTCGACGATTCCATATTTTTTACGGAACTGCTTCACCTGCAGACCGCAGAGGTTTTCAGCAGGGGTCGCATAAATCGCATATAAATTGCCGTCCGCTTTCTTAAATTCGTCTACCTTTTTGTTGATATACTCCAGTACTTCAATGGCAAACTGACCGTCTTCTACGAGTGATTTGCCGTTGTACAATTCCTGCAGCTCGTTAAATGCCGTAATACCGAAGGAAGCGGTTGCTGTTTTTAACAGTGGTTTGATCTTATCGTGGATTCCCAAATGTCCGCCATAGAAACCGCCTTCACAATAAGCCAGCGGATTGGTCGAAGCGCGCATTTCCCCTAAATATGCATAGGTACGAATGTGAATTTTACGGATTAATTCCAGATAATAATCCAAAACCTCATAAAAATCGCGGCTTTCGTGTCTTGATTTTGCCAGGATCATCGGTAAATGCAGGGAAACGACACCTACATTAAAACGTCCTACAAAAACGGGTACATCGTTTTCATCTGCCGGTTCCATACCGCCCCGTTCATACCAGGGAGATAAAAAAGCACGGCAACCCATCGGACTGATGACTTTTCCATATTTTTTATACATGCTCGCGATATAACCTTCTCCGGTTAAAGAAAGCCAATCCGGATACATCGTTTTTGCAGAGCACTCAATTCCTGCCTCAAAAATATCTTCCAGTTCTTTGCCAGGTCCGTGAAGATTTTCATCATATAAGAAGACTAATTTCGGGAACAGCACCGGTTTTTTGCAGTTTTTCTTACCCTGACCGCCGCCGCGTACTTCAAACATGATACGAGAAGCCATCTTCGCAAAACGTCCGGTTCCATTACCTAATGTCATCGTGATAAACGGATAATCACCGCGGCTGGAAGCAACCGTATTGAACTTATACTCCCATCCCTGGAATCCCTGACGGAAATCCCGCTCAATGTCCTTTTCGGCAATTTCACTTGCCATTTCCTCAGACAAGCCAAATCCAATATATTTTCCTTTGTATTTTTCAAAAGATTTCTGCGCATACGGTTCGAGGATTTTTTCTACGTTGGGAACGGTAAATCCACCGTACTGCTGGCTTGCTGCACTTAAAACGATATCACCGATTACATCGAAACATACGTCCAGCGTCTTCGGCTCGTTATACCATAAATTTCCCATCTCAAATCCGCCTTTTAAGACCGATTCAACATCGAATAAACAGCAATTCATCGTATCACGTCTCGCTGCCATATCATGCACATACAGATAACCATCGCGACATGCCTGCAATTCTTCTGTTGTCATAAAGAATTTCTGATACAGCGATTTATTCAGCTCATTAAAGATCAAGCTCCTCTTAGTAGAAACCAGAGCACTGTCTGTATTGCTGTTTTCCTTATCTCCAATATACATGATCGACTGGCTTTTCTTGTAGACCTCATCCAGCATCTGTACAAAATCCTGCTTGTAATTGCGATAATCCCGATAAGATTTCGCCACCATAGGATTTACATGATCCAATGCACCTTCTACGATATTGTGCATTCTAGCGATCGGAATAAATTCCTGCTCCATCGCCTCGCACTTACTGGTAACAAATTCACAAATATATTCCAATTCCTGTTTTGAAAAATGATACATCACACGTTCTGCTGACTTGCTGACGGCAACGACCACTTTCTGCACATTAAATGCTTCTTTTGTATTATCTTTTTTTATAATATAAATATGATTGCTGTCCATATCGGCTTTGAAACCTCCCTCTGACTTATGGATTTGTCCTAACCAAAATTTTGGCACTATCGACAGCAGATTTTTAGCTGGCTGTGCAAAAATCCGGCAAAAATAAGACACAATATCTTGTGTCTCTATTCTTTCATAAGCAATATATCTTGTTGTATGGGGATAATCATAACACATTCTTTGCATTATCGCAAGATGAAAATCATGAACTTACGCTCATCCTTTTCGTTCTGACATGGAAATAATTCTTCGAAATTCCTTCGAAAATGCCTTACAGCATAGGTTTCTGAACAATGGATACGCTGAAAAAAATGTTAGAAAATAAAATTTTTTCTTAATAACACTTTACGATATCTGTTATCGTCTTAAGTTGTATTGGTATTAAAATACTTGCATAGAGTCAAAAAAAAAATTGAGCAGGACGATAAGCCGGGTTCTGTCGTGAATGGTCATCTATCTGGTCCTGCTGTCACCAACAGGCTCTAGCGACTTACCCGAAAGCAGGCGGGCCACCTTATGCTTTCTATTAGTCTTGCTTCGGATGGGGTTTACATATGCCCTGCCTGTTACCAGCCAGGCGGTAGTCTCTTACACTGCCTTTCCACCCTTACCGTAGGAATACGGCGGTTTATTTCTGTTGCACTTTCCTGGGAGTCACCTCCACCGGACGTTATCCGGCATCCTGCCCTGCGAAGCCCGGAC
>CAZTHP010000056.1:0-18812 GCA_964613155.1 uncultured Lachnospiraceae bacterium
ACGAGGTTTATGAAGCAGGAAGCCCATTGGCTTTAGACAATGGGTAGTTCACTTGGGATCGAACAAATAAAAAGAGAGGAGATTGCGTCAACTACCCATTCCATAAATGCAGTGGGTTTCCGCAACTGAAATTTATTATGAAACGAACTTATTATAGAATTGTAGAGCAAATGAAACAACAAGGAATTGCCTTACTTGAAGGGATTACCCCTGCCCAATTAGATGAAGCAGAACTCCGCTATGGGATTCATTTTCCGAAAGAATTGCATGCTTTTTATGAAATTGCAATGCCAATTTCAGAAGGCTTTGTAAACTGGATTGACGATTCTGCTAAAAATCAAGAGCAGATTCAAAAACGCCTCGCTTTTCCCCTACGCGGTATTCTAACTGCTATTGAAATAGAACCTGATGAAATTTGGCCGCTTGCCTGGGGAAAATGTCCTTCCGATCCGGATGAAGCAGTCGAACTTGCCAAAGAATACTTAAAAAATGCGGCTCCCTTAATTCCCATCTATGGACATCGTTATATTCCGTATCTGGAAATAAGCGCAGAGCCGCCGATTCTTTCTATTTATGGTGGAGATTTCATTTATTATGGATTTTCTTTGACTCAGTGGTTTCAGAAAGAATTTGGAATCCATTCGGATGCTTCTGCTCCTGCCATTCCTTTGGATTTCCCGGAAAACACTCCAAACAAAACCACTCCATCCATTCCGGAAATTCCCGGCTGGCAGGAACTCATCGGCTAAACTGCTCTGCCGTGTTTTCGAATTCCATCTTATTTTCAGGCATTGCTGTATGTTCAATCACTACCGTAATGAAATTTACTGCCGAACTAAAACCATCTGACAAGCTGTGGTATAACAATCTGTAAACAAATACTGTTCCTGCAGATCTTCGGAAGGAACAAGCCCTGCGATAGCAATATCACAGCGTCCCTCTGTCAGACTGGTAAATAATTCTTCATAGTCCAAATCCTGAAATTCGATCTCCAACTCCAGCTTTTGCGCCAGTTTCTCTGCTGTCTCAATATCAAATCCCGTCAACTCACCGGATTCATCATAGAAAACATACGGTTCATAACCCGAAGTTGTTGCAACATGAAGCACATCCTTTTTCGGAGTCTTTTCCATAGGAGCTGCAAAAGTTTCATCCTCTGAATGTTCCACAGAGCTTTCCTCTTGTGAACCTTCTTTCTCTGCGGAAAGCACAGGTGTTTCAAAGTCTTCCAGTGACACTTCTTTTCGGATATAGCGAGATGAAATTTCTTCTAATGTACCGTCTTCTTCGAACAGTGCAAGTGCCTGATTCAGCTTGGCCTGCAGCTCGGTTTGCTCTGGACTTAGGCAAATTGCATATTCTTCCCAGACAAATGCTTCTTCCAGCGTTCCCAGCCAGGAATTAGCCGCTGTATATTCCTCTGCCAAAACAGCATCCATGATGACCGCATCCAAATAACCACTTTTCAGATCTTCTATGGCTTCATCCAATGATAAATATCGTTCGATAATGGAAGGTTCTTCCTCTCCCATTGGAAGTTCGAGATCTGTGGCATACAAATCTGCCTGAGATCCAGTCAGAACTCCGATCCGCTTTCCTGGAAGATCCCCTAACTCAAATACCGTTCCTGCAACGAGTGCTTCTTCCTGTTTTCCGCAACCCGAAATGAGCAAAACTGCCACAACGCTGCAAATAAACAAGCGTTTCACCAACTGTAACGTATGAAACGCTGACACTTCTGATTTTTTTTCCATAACTCAAATCCTTTCCTATAAACTACGCCCAAAGCGAAAGCTTCGGTGCTTCTTGTTGAAAGTCCAACTGACCTAAGCACACCCTTTTAACGCTTCTACTATAGCATATTTCAAGAAAAAATTCATTTTCAATCGGTTTTTAGTCGGTTCCAAGTCTTTCTGAATTTTTCGGAATCTCTCCCGTTTTTCCTGTTTTTTCCCTTTTCGAAGCATTGCTTTTCCTATTATTCTCTCCCATTCTCTTTTTTCCGTTTTCGAAGCATTTCTTTTCCTGCCATTCTCTTTCATCCTCTTTCGAATCTTCCATCCGACAAAAAACGAGTTTTTTCCTTCTCTTTTTCTGAAAAATCCGATTCTTATGCAATCTTCACTTGCAAGCTTTTCCATAAAATAGTATGATAGATTTGTGCGTCATCACGTACAGATTTTATTCTAAGAATAACAATCAGGAAGGAAAACTTTATGACATGAAAAAGTACAATCTTATCAGCTTTTTGCTGGTTCTCATGCTTTTGACAACATGTTTCCCCACAAGCGCCAAAGCAGATTCTTTAAAAGCGATGTCCGCCAAAGGAGAAGTCGTCAATATTCAAACTTCCCTTCTCGTCCGGAAATCTCCCTCCACATCTGCCAAAATTCTTGGTTCTTTAAAATATGGCGCAGAAGTTGTCATTACCGGTGAAACGAACAACTGGTATCGGATTCAATACCAATCCGGCACCGCTTATGTCAGCAAATCGTATGTCAGCGCAAAATCCAAAAACAATCAAACCGTTGTGGATTTTCATTCTACTGCTTATGTAAAAGTAGATGGAACCTTAAATGTCCGCACCGCAGCTTCGAAAAATTCTTCGGTAATCGGCTCACTGACCACAGGAAAAAAGGTTACGATCAATGGCGAAACCGCCGACTGGTTCCGCATTTCTTATGGTTCTGACAACGCCTTTGTCAGCAAAAATTATATTACCTTTGAAAAAGAAAGTGATTCGCAGGATTTTTCTTCTGGCAATCAAACGGGTACCGTTCAGGTTAATACAACATTGCTGGTGCGCAAAACTGCCTCCTCCTCTGGTAAAGTGCTGGGCTATTTGACCGATGGAAAACAGGTTTCCATCCTGGGTTCCTCAAACGGCTATTATCAGATTCGTTATCAATCTGCTACCGCTTATGCCAGCCAAAAATACATCGTACTGGGAGCTTCTAACAACTCTGATTCCAACCAGAGCACTTCCGGTGCTTCTTCTTCCAGTAGTTCGAATAGTTCCTCAAATTCTGGAAATTCCAACAACTCGTCGAATTCCAAACCCAATACTTCCGGCGGTTCTTCTTCCAGCAATTCCGATTCGGTAACTGCGGTTTCCAAAACAGGATATGCCGATGTCACCACCTCCTTACTGGTACGCAAAACTGCATCTTCCCGCGCTGCTGTTATCGGACGTTTAAAACGAGGAGCTTCGATTTCGATCACCGGTGAAATTGACAACTGGTATCAGATTCGTTATGCTGGAAAAACCGGATATGTCAATAAAGCTTATGTCGCATTCGGTGCTATTTCGGTAGATGGATACGAAACGATCCAATTAGATGTGCCGTTATACAAACAATATGACAGTCGATGGGCTTCTATTCGAATTGGCAGGGAAACCCTGCGAAGTGCCGGCTGCGTGACTTCCTGTCTTGCGATGCTGCAGGAATATCGTACCAATACGACCTGTACACCGGCTATGATGGTACAAAAACTCAGCTATACTTCCAGCGGCAACGTATATTGGCCCTCTGCGACGACTCAGTATACCGGTTCCAATTACTTAACCGTCATTTATCAGCAGCTGGCTGCTGGTAATCCAGTGATCATTGGTGCCAAATTCTCCGGCAGCAATGCCCAGCATTACGTAACGGTAACTGGTTATAATGGAAGCAAAACCTCTTTAAGTGCCTCTGGATTTATCGTAAATGATCCGGGACGTTCCAGCGCAACGAATTTAAAATCCTTTTTAGCTAGAACACCCCGATTTTACAAACTCATTTATTATCGTTAAATTCGATCTATTTCCACGAAAAATACAATTTTCTGGCAACAGAACCTAATAACCGAAAAAAGCTGTGATTCCAAACGGAAAAACAGCTTTTTTTATGGGAAAAACTAAGATTTTTAAACCGAAAACAGCTCTTTCTTGCAACAAAAACTAAGATTTTTAAAGCCAAAAACAACTCTTTCTTGCAGCAAAAAAACCAAGATTTTTTAAACCGAAAACAGCTCTTTCTTACAACAAAAACTAAGATTTTTAAAGCAAAAAACAACTCTTTCTTACAGCAAAAACCAAGATTTTCAAAACCTAAACTAACTCTTTCTTGCAGGATCTTGAGCCCCTTACTGCTTCTGTGCTTTTTCCATTTCAATGCCAAAAGTCACAGCAGCCTGTTCATATTCTGCGGGATCTTCAATATTTTCCAGTTCGGTCCGATCTTTCACCATACGGAATAAATAAATATCACCTTCTGGATTATTTTTCAAAGGCATTACCGCAATATAATCCTTCTCGTTCATCTTATATTTCAGTAGGATCAGACAGCTGATCTGCTCGCCTTCATCGGTTGTGATCTGAATCACACGCTCATCCAGATTGATACGGGAACTGCAGTCAGCACCGCAGGTACTGCAATCAACTGGATCACATTTGTCAATTTTGGACATCTCCCGTTCCATATCATTTTCTCTCATCATCATTTTACCTTCCTCTCTATGCTATCCATTCCCAAAAGGAATGAACTTTTTGCTCTTTCTGCGGCAATTGCATAATCCTTCTTTTTAACCGTCTTTTTCCAAATCCAGACGGCTGCAGATTGCGCGAATACGTTCCGTATCCACCTTATCTTTTGGTGCTTTTAATGTCACAACCAAATGATCGCTTTTAAAAATTTCTCCTGCCATTTCCATAATCCGCTCAATCGTAACCGCTTCATAAGCAGCACGACGCGCTTTCATCGTCGGATATTCTTCCGAAAGAATATGGCATTCATAGGCACGATTCCAATTAAAATCCTCGGCATCATCCAGCATCAGTTCCGCGTTGTCTACATAAGGCGGTTTCACATAATCCAGCTCATCGGTCAGGCTGTTTTTCATCGCACAGCAAACTGCGATCACCTGCTCCATAGAACGATACAGATCTGCCGGGCGAACTTCGTAGCATACGCTGATATTGCCCAGATTGTCGTAACGTTCATATTGAGAACCGAAGCTGTAAATATATCCCGTTTTTTCAGACAGCTCCTGATGAATCTTGCAGCTTTCCCCCTCAAACATAATGTCAAATAATAAGGAATTTTCAGCCTCATTATAACGGCTGGTATCGACATCAAAGGAAAAACGGACATAATAATACGTACTGTTTTTTACCGCAACCTGCCCATTTCGATGAAAAAAGGAGTGCGGTACCGGCGCCAGATTTTTCCGAAGCGGTATCGTTTCTTTCAATGGATACGCTTCGATTTTCTCTAAAAGATATTGAATCTGTTCCGTCTGATAACTACCGGTCACATAAAAAAACAGGTTATTCACGGAAAGAAGCTCCGAAGAAGCCTGACACAAAGCCTGTTTCCCAATGCGGTCCAGATTGGAAAAGGTTCCACCGATGCTGTTTTTCAGGCTAGTTCCCTCCCAGACAATCTGCTGCGTAAAATAATCCAGAGAACGTTGTTCGTCCGATTCCCGCAGTTCCGATTTAATCCTCCGTCTCTCCGTGGCAATTTCTTCTGCTGATAGGGTAAGGGGTTCAAAAATCGACGTTATGATATCCGCAGCTTCACAGAAATGCTCCCTTGCACCGGTAATCACAAATTGCATAAATTCTTTATAGGTGCATCCGTTAAATTCCAATCCCAGACGATCCAGCGTCCGATACAGTTCTCCGCCGTATTTTCGATTGATATTTTTAAAGACAATATGCTCAAAAAAATGCGAAATCCCATTTCGTTCATCGGTTTCAAACAAAGAACCCGCTCGCAGATACAAACAAATACAAAAACTATGCAGATGTGGATTGGCATATTGATACACCGAAACCTGATTGTTCGTGCAGATCAGCTGCTCACCCGTACAGTCTAACGTTTCCTGCGCTGTTGCTGCAAAAACTGCCGATCTACTCGGTTTTCGTGATTGCTTCTCACCTGCCGATTTGTTAGATCCACTCATAGTCACCGCCTGTGATTGCTAAACTCAGGAGAATGTCCATCTTTTCCACATCTTCTCCTTCTTCAATTTCTTTTAAGACCGCATTTTTTTCTGAAGAACCCATCACTTCATCCGGTCCGATTTCATAATCAATATCCTCTTCACAGCTGGGACAAACGGTCGTTTCTTCCGTTTCGACTGACAAAAAACGATACCCACATTTTTTACATTCATAATAACCACATCTGGTCGTTCCATCTGGTACAAAATACATGAAGCTCTCCCCTTTTCTATTTTTTTAATTTTTAGTATCTTTTACTCTCTCTTTGCAAATGACGTGTTGTTTTTCGTATTGTTTTTCATGTTATTTTTCGCATTGTTCCACTCGAATAATGCTTATAATCCGAGGCAAAGCAGAGTGTTATCCATCTGCGTTGTTATCCATCTGCACGCGCCGCCTCCGGACACAATAAGGACAAGGGCATTGCACCACTCTCCAACCATCTGCACGGCTCCAAATTGATACGGCTCCAAGTTTACACGGTTTCAAATTGACACCGCTCTAAATCAACATGACTGAAACTTTACGTCGTATCCATCTACGAATTGCTGGGTACGACGCACTTCCACGCCTCTGTCAGCTGCTCCATCTGCCAGCGTGCATTTGCCGGGCTGCTGGAAGGAAGCTTAAAGACCTCTCTCCCGGTCAAAGGAAACGCATATTTTTGATACAAACTATAGGCTTTTCCACCATTTGCAAAAATTTTCTCAATTGGTGCAGCATCCAGCACACGTGATAAATCCGCCGGTACGACATTTTTAATGCTGCTGTCACTGGAACCGACAATATCACAGGAGGATACCACATCCCACACAGCAATCCCATGCCGCAGCAAGAAGGATTTTTTCGCTTCTATCG
Organism: uncultured Lachnospiraceae bacterium; assembly: GCA_964613155.1. Taxonomy (GTDB): domain Bacteria; phylum Bacillota; class Clostridia; order Lachnospirales; family Lachnospiraceae; genus TWA4. The sequence goes on from CAZTHP010000056.1 coordinate 6,848, forward strand.
TCTCTGGAACTGCCTCCTGAAACAGCGCTGCCAAAATTTTCCAAAAACGATTCTGAGGATGTCCATAGTAAAATCCCTGTTCTCTGGATTTCACGGAAGGAAAAGTCCCTAATATCAGAACCGTCGAATGCTCGTCAAATACGGGTTCAAATGTATGCGTCAACATCCTGTCTGCTCCCCGCTGGTTTCTGTCATTCCGCTCAGATAATTAATAAACTGCTGCGCGGTACGGCCAGAAATGCCGCCGTGACTCAGCTCCCAACGATTTGCTTCCCGGCAAAGTTCTTCCTCGGACATCAAAATTCCTGCGCGGCGCGCCAGATTGACTACGATCTGGAAATACTCCTTCTGACTCGGTTTTGAGAAATTGATCGTCACACCAAAACGATTTACCAACGACAGTTTTTCTTCCATCGTATCTGAATGATGCATGCCGTTTTGATGCTCGGCGTCATTGCGGTCATTCCAAGTTTCTTTGATCAAATGTCTGCGGTTAGAGGTTGCATAGATCAAAATATTATCCGGTCGCGTTTCCACACCGCCCTCGATCACCGCTTTCAAAAATTTATATTCAATTTCAAATTCTTCAAACGAAAGATCATCCATATAGATAATAAATTTGTAGTTTCGATTCTTAATCTGCGCGATCACAGCGGATAAATCCTTAAACTGATGTTTATAAATCTCGATCATACGCAGACCCTGTTCATAAAATTCATTGACGATTGCTTTGATACTCGTCGATTTTCCCGTACCACTGTCACCAAACAGCAGGACATTATTGGCCTTTTTGCCTTCTACAAACGCGCGTGTATTATCCACCAGCTTCTTTTTCTGAATTTCATAACCAATCAGATCATCCAATACCACAGAATCCATATTGTTGATCGGACAAAACTGCACCTGACCAGCATTCGACTCTGCAATCCGAAATGCTTTATTCAGCCCAAACATACCGACACCGTATGCTTTATAAAAGTCTGTTACCAGTGTAAAAAATGCATTCTCATCTGCTGCATTTTCCAGTTTTCGGCTTAATGCCTGTACCTTTTCGCTGACATTTTTATTATACATCAGTTCTTTTTTAACGATCGCCTGATAATTGGAAATCCGACTGAAGCAATCAATTCCCAGTTCCTGTTCCAGCCCGCTGAAATCAAAGGCAAATAATTGTCGGAAAGCCTGGAAATCTCCCTCTGCAAATGCGTTGACACTGCCCTGACTTGCACCAATCTTCTCACAGGTCAAGCTGAATGGATTCTCATCCGTGATCAGCAAAAAGGTCAGATAATTGTGCCAGAGATTTTGATCAAATCCATAATCCGTTGCAATCTGAAGCAAATGCTTGATCTGCGTAAACACTCTGGTTGTCAGTTCTTCCTTGCTCTGCGTCTTTTGATCCATTTGTTTGTAAATATCACTCAATTCCATCAAAATGGAATCCTTCGGCATATCTCCGTAAATTAATAACTTTGAAACAATCTTATACATGTTCTCACCTGTTCTTTTTTCTCCGGCAAACGCGTTCATCTGCCACTTTTTGGGAAATACAGCCTGCTTTTTGCTGCATTTTATATCACTCAAAAGTATATCATGATTTAACCATCTGTCAACGCATCAAAATTGGATTTTCGGAAAATCACCCTTGTAAAACAAGTCATTCCTGAGTAAACTAGAAGCGAACAAGGACTAACGATAGGAGCTTAATTGTTATGATTGATTTTCACACTCACATTTATCCCGATAAAATTGCATCCAATCTGATGCACACACTTGCCGATACCCATTATTGGGGACATTTTTCGGATGGAACCCTGCAGGGGCTGCTCCAGTCGATGCGCAAGGCTGGAATTGATCTGTGCGTTACCCAGCCGGTTGTAACACGCCCGGATCAGTTCGATTCGATCAACCGTTTTGCGAAAAGTCAGCAGGGAATTCCCGGACTGATCCCATTTGGCGGAATCCATCCAGACTGTGAGGATATTCCTGGAAAACTTCGTTTTCTAAAACAAGAAGGCTTTCAGGGGATTAAGCTCCATCCAGATTGGCAAAATATGGATCTGGATGAAACAAGAGCCGTCTATTTAATCCGAGAAGCCCTTGCGCAGGATCTGATCGTCATCATCCACGCTGGCTATGACGGCGCATTCCCCGATTCTTCCCATTGTACCCCGATTCGCTCTCTGCGTCTTTTGGAGCAGCTTGAAGATCCCGGCTCATCACCCCGAAAATTGATTCTGGCACACAACGGCGGTCACCTGGAGCACGAAGCGGTCAAACAATATTTGCTGGGAGCCAATGTGTATTTTGATATCAGCCTTTCCCAGATGTACTTATCCGACCCGGAATTTCTCACACTGGTCAAAGGCCACGGTGCCAATCGGCTTTTATTTGCCACGGACAGCCCCTATGCCGACCAGACTGCCAGCGTAGAAGCGATTCGCAAACGTCCGCTTTCTGCTGCCGAATACCAGCTGATTACGGAAGAAAATGCCCGTCAATTGTTAAAATGTACTTCTTTTTAACGAGGAATCTTTAAGCTTTTTTGTATATTCCGATCAGTTATACGATTTTTTTGTATAGTTTTATCACTTTTTTCGATTTTTTTGTTTATTTCTCACAATTTTTGTGATAAAATGGTGTCGTTATTGAAGATTCATCCAATAAACAAAAAGAAAGAAATGAGGAAATGATATGTACGCTACATTCTGGGCTCTTATGCCCCCCATTGTCGCAATCGTACTGGCACTGATCACCAAAGAAGTTTACAGTTCTCTGCTGATCGGTATCGCGATCGGCGCATTATTTTATGCAGACTTCTCATTAGAAGGTGCTCTGCTTCACATGCTGGGTGCCGGCACAGAAACAGAACCCGGCGGTCTGCTGATGGTTTTATCCAGTTCCTACAACGTCGGTATTCTGGTTTTCCTGGTTATTCTTGGTGCCATGGTCAGCTTGATGAATAAAGCAGGCGGATCTGCTGCTTTTGGACGCTGGGCTGAAAAACACATTCACAGCCGTGTAGGTGCACAGCTTGCAACTATTTTACTGGGCTGTCTGATCTTTATTGACGACTATTTTAACTGCTTAACCGTCGGAAGCGTTATGCGTCCTGTTACAGACCGTCAAAATGTTTCCCGCGCAAAGCTTTCCTATCTGATCGATTCTACTGCCGCTCCGATCTGCATCATCGCTCCTATTTCTTCCTGGGCAGCTGCTGTCAGCGGATTTGTCAAAGGCGAAGATGGTCTTTCCCTGTTCATTCAGGCAATTCCTTACAATTTTTATGCATTATTAACAATCGTTATGATGGTTGCTACCGTTGTGATGAAAGTAGAATTTGGTCCTATGGCAAAGCATGAATACAATGCAAGAAAAGGAGACATTTTCTCTACCACTAATCCTACTTTTGCAAAAACAGATGAAGACGATGTCAATCCCAACGGTCATGTTTACGACCTGGTATTCCCGATCGTTGTTCTGATCATCAGCTGCGTCATCGGTATGATTTATACCGGCGGTTTCTTTAGCGGTACTGATTTTGTATCCGCTTTCTCTGGTTGTGATGCTTCTCTTGGCTTAACATTAGGAAGCTCGGTTGCTTTGGTTATCACCATTATCTTCTTCCTGATCCGCCGTGCTCTGACCTTTGAAAAATGTATGTCCTGTATTCCCGAAGGATTTAAAGCCATGGTTCCTGCAATCTTAATTTTAACCTTGGCATGGACTCTGAAAGCGATGACAGACAGCTTGGGTGCTGATGTTTACGTGGCTACCATGGTTGATACCTATGCAAAAGGAATGGTATCCTTCCTGCCTGCGATCATTTTCCTAGTAGGATGCTTCTTAGCATTCGCAACCGGTACTTCCTGGGGAACTTTCGGTATCTTAATTCCGATTGTTGTATCCGTATTCCAGAACAGTAACCATGAACTGATGATCATCTCCATTTCTGCTTGTATGGCAGGCGCTGTATGCGGTGACCATTGTTCTCCGATTTCTGATACTACGATCATGGCATCTGCCGGCGCACAATGTGACCATGTAAATCACGTATCTACACAGTTACCTTATGCGATCACAGTTGCTGCAATTTCCTTTGTTACCTACCTGGTAGCTGGTTTTGCCAGAAGTCCATGGATTTCTCTGCCGGTTGGTATCCTGCTTCTGTTAGGTACCCTGTTTGTTATGCGGACTATGCAGCAGGATAAGAATTTTGAATCGTAATCTTTTTAAATACCATTTACCAAAAAAAGCTGGCACTCGTGGTTTGAGAGACTTTTTTCCTGGCTGCTTCAAAAGATGGACTTGACATTTTTCTCCCTATTATCTACTATTAAAACTGCGTGAAAAACAAAAACAATTCGAATCAATTCTATTTGAGGAACTGTTTATCATTTGGAGGGAGAATCATCATCTATGAAATCTGAAAATCGAACTTGGTTTCTCAAGGGCATGCGGGACGGGATTCCAATTGCCCTGGGATACTTTGCTGTTTCTTTAACGCTGGGAATTCCTGCTAAAAATGCAGGATTAAGCGCATTACAGGCAATGGTTGCCAGTTTAACCAACAATGCCTCTGCCGGTGAGTTCGTTGGCTTCACCTTAATCGCTGCCAATGCTTCTTACCTGGAATTATGTATTATGGAAGCAGTTGCCAATGCCCGCTATCTGCTGATGTCCTGCGCATTGAGCCAAAAATTGTCTTCCACAACTTCCCTGCTGCATCGCATGCTGGTAGGCTTTTTCGTTACCGATGAAATTTTCGGTGTATCGATTGCCGTTCCAGGGAAGTTAAAGCCGATTTATACTTATGGAGTAATCAGCGTTGCCGCCCCTGGATGGGCAATCGGAACCTATCTTGGTGTTATCTTAGGCAATGTCCTACCGGTTCGTGCAGTCAGTGCACTGGGCGTCGGTATTTATGGTATGTTTGTTGCGATTTTTATTCCGCCGGCTCGAAAAAGCAAAATTATTGCCGGTCTGGTCACGATCAGCTTTGCTGCAAGCTTCATCTTTGCCAAGCTTTCCTTCTTTGCCCAGATTTCATCCGGTATTCGGACGATTCTTCTGACAATTGTGATTTCACTTGCAGCTGCTATTCTTTTCCCGATTCAGGAAGAAGAAAGTACCGCTGCCGAGGAATCAAACACAACCGCAGACTTGATGCAAAAGGAGGCTTGAATATGAACGGCAATCTTTATATTTACTTATTGATCATGGCAGCTACTACTTACTGTATCCGCGTTCTGCCTCTGACATTGATCCGAAAGGAAATTAAAAATAAAACGATTCGTTCTTTTTTATACTATGTTCCTTATGTTACACTGGCAGTAATGACCTTTCCGGCAATTCTGGATGCAACCCAAAGCACATGGTCTGCTCTGATCGCCCTGATCGCAGCGATTTTACTAGCATGGTTTGGACAAAGTTTGTTTGTCGTATCCGTTGCCAGCTGCATCGTGGTCTTTCTCGTAGAATTATTCCTGGTTCTGTAAGCGTTCTTCTGCTTTCATGAACATTATAAGCTTTCGCTTTTATAGGCAGTTTCGATTCCATGAACTTTATGAGTTTTTGCTGAAAACCAGCGCTGGAAACCGGAACAAAAACATACAAAAAAGACCTGATACCAGCAGGGGACAATCTCCCCGTTGTCTGGTATCAGGTCTTTTCCATTTTGTTATGCTTTCGGATCTTGTTTTATACGTTTCGATCAAATCCTCTGACGTTGCTTTTTAATACTGGAAAACGGCGGTTCCATAAGCAGGTAATGCAAATTCTACACGATACGGCATTCCATCGCATTCTATTGCCTTTGGTGTCATCGTTTTTGTACGTGTAAACTGTCCAGCACCACCATATTGAAGATCATCACTGTCAATCAGCAATTTCAAACGCTTCTTCTCCGGCATTCCAAATGCATAATCTTCATAGGCAACCGGTGTGAAATTGCACAGGAAGACGAGATTTTTCTTTCCATCTTTAGAATGACGGATAAAGCTGAAAATACTCCGCTCTGCATCATCTGCATTGATCCATTCAAATCCTTCCCAGTTTGTTTCCTGGTCGAAGAGAGCTGCATTTTTCCGATATAACTGCAGCAAAGCGCGTACGAACAATTTCAGCTGCTGGTGTGTCTCATACTCCAGCAAATTCCAGTCCAGCTCCTGATTTTCATTCCATTCATTCCACTGTCCAAATTCCTGTCCCATGAAAAGCAATTTCTTACCAGGATGTCCGATCATATAGGCATATGCTGCTTTTAAATTGGCAAATTGTTCCTGCCATTCACCAGGCATCTTGCCGATCATAGATTTCTTTAAATGCACCACTTCATCGTGCGATAAAACCTGAATGAATTTTTCATGGAAAGCATACATCAACGAGAATGTCATCTTATTGTGATGATATTTTCGATACAGCGGATCCATCTTCTGATATTCCAGGAAATCGTTCATCCAACCCATATTCCATTTCAGTGTAAAGCCCAGACCACCATCTTCCGGTGCTCCTGTTACTTTGGGCCATGCAGTGGATTCTTCAGCAATCATCATCACACCCTGATTGCGGCTGGTTACGATTGAATTCAAATGCTTTAAGAACTCAATTGCTTCCAGATTTTCCCTTCCCCCCTGTTCATTGGGAATCCATTCGCCAGAATTTCGTCCGAAATCTAAATAGAGCATCGACGCAACAGCATCCACACGCAGTCCATCTACATGATAATGCTCAATCCAATTTAACGCAGAGGCGATCAAAAAGTTCTTTACCTCATTGCGGCCATAATTAAAGATTTTCGTTCCCCACTGCGGATGTTCTCCCTGCATCGGATTTTGATGCTCATACAGACAGGTTCCATCAAATTCAGCCAGTCCACAGCCATCTTTCGGGAAATGAGCCGGTACCCAGTCCACGATCACGCCAATCTTATTTTTATGCAGATAATTTACAAAATACATAAAATCTTCCGGTGTTCCATAGCGGGATGTCGGTGCAAAATAACCCGTTACCTGATAGCCCCAGGAAGCATCTAACGGATGTTCTGACAGACCGATCAATTCCACATGCGTATAACCCATGTCTTTTACATATTCCGTCAGCTCATGCGCAAATTCACGGTAATTATAAAACTTTTCATATTCTGCCTGTCCATCCTCAACGGTATGACATTTCCAGGAACCCGGATGCACTTCATAAATAGAAACCGGCTGAGAGTCCACATCAAAAGACTCGCGTTTTCCCATCCAGGTCTTGTCAGTCCATGTAAAATGCTCCGTATCCGCTACACGCGATGCGGTGCCGGGACGAATCTCTGCATAAGAGCCATACGGGTCAGATTTTTCCAGATCCCATCCATTCTTCGTATGTAAATAATATTTATACAACGCACCTTCCGCCAATTCCGGAACAAATACTTCCCAAATTCCCATCGGCTCTAAACGTGTCATCGGGGTTGCACTTCGATCCCACTGATTAAAATCGCCGATCAGCGAAACAAATTCTGCATTCGGAGCCCATACTGCAAAATAGACACCTTCAACACCATCCTGAACAGCAGGATGCGCTCCCATTTTTTTATAAATCTCATAATGTGTTCCCTGACCAAACAAATACTGATCCATCTCCGTCAGAAAAGGCGATACCGATACAACTGCTGCTTTGGTTTTATTCACTTTTTTCATTTATCCCAATCCTTTTTTATAATCACGCAGTTCCACACTTCTTCTACTGCATTCATTTCTGCAAACACTCCTAACGAATGCGCAGAAAAGCTGCTCCGACAATCATACAGAGCAACTTTCAAAAGAACTGCCGTTCTTATTATAGCTTTTTTCCCGACAATCGAAAAGTACCAGATTTCCTAAAAAACTCGTCTTTGCTCCTTTGAATTTCTACACAGCATCGCCAACAAATTTTTAGAAATTCTATATTTGTTACAATTTTTCAGCACTTTTCCTGCTTTTTTCCGCAATTCCTCACAGCATGAACTTTTTTATGGTTTCTTTTATGCTTTTACACAGCTGACTGCTGCTTGCTCTTTATGCTTTCACACAGCTGCTGCTTGCCATTTTATCTTTTGTTTCACCTACTAGGGCTTCGTTTTTGCTTTTTTCATCTGTCAGCCATGGCTTGCTTCTGCAACTACTTTTACACAACTGCTGCTGCTTGTTTTTTTAATTTCTTCATGCACACATAATAACAAGGAATCAGGAAAACATCTGCAAAAATCCACGCCAGCACATGGGCCAGGCACACGCCCCAATAGCCAATGAAAACAACCAGAACTAAACCAGCAAGTGTTCGGGCAAACATTTCCATCACACCTGCGAGCATCGCAAATGTTGAAAAGCCCATTCCCTGGATCGTAAAACGAACGGTATTTACTAATGTCAGTAAGCAATAGCCCGCAGAAGACACGACCATGAATTGATAAGCATATTGAATCGCTTCCGTATCGGATGCATTTAAAAATAACAGAGTCAGCTGTTTGCCGAATAATACCAGCACAACAAATAAAATACCTGAAGCAATAAATCCGATCAGATTGGCTGCTTTTAAACCTTGTCCAATCCGTTCTAATTTACCAGCACCCAGATTCTGTCCGCTGTAAGGTGCCATCGTTTGTCCCAGCGTATCAAACGGACAGCCTGTAAACTGCATAATTTTCTGCGCCGCTGTCACACCTGCTACCACCATCGCCCCTAAACCATTTACCGCAAACTGCAGTACCAGTGAACCAATTCCCGTAATCGAATACTGCAGTCCCATCGGCACGCCGATTCCGCAAAGCGTTCTCATATAACGTGTCCGAATCTTCCATTCTGACCGTTCCCCTCTCAAAATCGGATAGCGCTTCCTCATATAAAATAAGCACACAATTCCGGAAACACCCTGCGAAAGCACCGTTGCCCAGGCTGCTCCTGCAACACCCATCTGGAAAAGCAAAATAAACAGCAGATCCAGTACAATATTTAAAACCGAAGAAATAGCTAAAAAATAAACCGGTGTCTTACTATCCCCCAGAGAACGAATAATCGATGCTACCATATTATATAAAATAATGCAGGGAATTCCCGCAAAAATAATCACGATATAATCATATGCATACGTAAAAATATCCTGTGGTGTATTTAAAACAACCAGAATCCAGTGACAGCTCAAAACAACTGCAACCGTCAGCACAATGGCAAAAGCAATGCAAAGCCACGTACTGTTTGCCACATATTTTCGTAATTCAGACTCTTTTTTTGCACCAAACATCTGGGCAATCGGAATCGCAAATCCATTACAGATTCCCATGCAAAATCCTAATACCACAAAATTGATCGCACCAGTCGAACCAACTCCTGCCAGCGCATCTACTCCCAGAAATTTTCCTACGATCATGGCATCTACCATGTTATAGAATTGCTGAAACAACAGTCCCAAAAATGTTGGAACTGCAAAGCGAATGATCAAACGCATAGGAGAACCCGTTGTTAAATCTTTTTCCATCTCTATGATCTTCCTTTCTGAATCTTATTTTTATCAAATATCTATCCTGCCATGTGAACTACTCCGATTTATAGAAGTCGGAAAAAGCCAAGAAAATGCCGTGTTTATCGCAATTCATCCCACCACCTATAAAGGTGGGGGATTTCTTGTTCACGGCGTGTTAAAACGCATAAATAGGAACCTATTTACCTTACCGCAATCTGCCAAAATCATGACACTTTCCTATGTCCAGTTTTTAAACCTCTTATAGAAACCCGTCTGCCTTACCGCAATCTGCTAAAATCACGACACTTTCCTGTGTTTACCTTTTAGAATCCCTTATAGGACCCCGTCATCTCGCAGCTGGCAAATAACTGCGCTACGGCAACTTCATACTCTGCACCATGCTTCGCTTTTCGCACTTTTTTCAGGAAACGCTCCCCCTCTGGAAACATCTGGCCCATATAAGCCCAAAGTTCCTTCATCCGATACAAGGTATTCACCTCGCCAATCGGTATCGCACAATAGGCGCGGTAAACTGTGTCATGATATGTCCGCAGATCTTCACAGGTGATTGGCTCCTGTTTCTGCACATGGCGCACCAAAGCAGGATTTGCAAGCAGTCCGCGCCCCAGCATCACCGCCTTGATCTGCGGAAAACGTGCTGTAAAACGCTTATAATCTTCCACCGTAAACAAATCTCCATTGTAGCAAATAGAATGTTTGCTGTTTGTAGCAATCTGCTCAAAGATATCCAGATGGATTTCCTTCTTATAGAAATCCTTCTGCACACGGGGATGTACGATCAACTCAGATAGTGGATACTGATTATAAATCGAGATCAAACGCTCTGCTTCCGCCTCATGATCGCGCCCAATTCGTGTTTTCACCGATATGTTCAGCCCACTCCCTTCCAATTTCTGAAAAATAGTATCCAAAAACGCATCCAATTCCTCTGGATAGGCCAAAAAACCAGATCCTTTTTTCTTACTCACAACCGTAGCCGCCGGACAGCCCAGGTTCAAATTTACTTCCTGATATCCCAGCTTTTTCATTTCCTCTGCTGCCCAGATAAATTCTTCCGCTTTATTGGACATAATCTGCGGCACGATGTGTATATCCCGGTTATTTTCCGGTGCCACATCCTTTTTCTCTTTCGTCTTAAAATGATAAGTCTGATTGGCCACGACAAAAGGGGTAAAATACTTATCCATTCCTGGGAACAACTTTTTATGTATATTCCGATAAATATATCCCGTAATGCCTTCCATTGGTGCAAAATAAAACTGCATCATGTTCTCCTTCTAATTCTTTATCCTTCGAACTCTCAATATAATCTTCAGCAAATTTACCTGGGACATTTCCCATTTCCTTCGGCTGTTTATTCTATCACATCCCTTGTGAATACGCAAAAACTTTTTTCAGAACATATTCGAGAATTTTTCAAAAGAACTCTTGTAATGCAAAAGTTCGAAACGCTTTCAAGGAAATGCTTGTAAAGCGAAAGTTTGAATCACTTTCAAGGAAACGCTTGTAAAGCGAAAGTTTGAATCACTTTCAAGGAAACGCTTGTAAATTGAAAGTTTAAATCACTTTCAAGGAAACGCTTGTAAATTGAAAGTTTGAAACGCTTTCAGGGGAACTTTTTCAAAAGAGAGATGCTTGACATTTTTCACATTTTCCTTTATGATAAACAGCATAGCTTTCCGTATATCGGATTGCTGGTTGATATTGATTCGGCCATGAAGGGAAGAAGTAGTTCAGACTTTTGTTTTCAGAGAGCATCCGGCTGGTGAGAGGATGCAGCAGAACTGATCGAAATACATCCTGGAGCCTCAGCCTGAACTCCGGAATTTTTTACACGAGATGCTCTGCAATCGTTGTTACATCCATTCCATCAGTAGGAGCTGACGGGAGCGCCCGATACTGCGCAGGAGTGTGATGGCACTCCATAAGGGAAGTTCCGCGAGGGATTTCTATTCAGAGGTGGTACCGCATATGATGCCCTCTGCTTTGATGATCTGAAGATTCAAAGCAGAGGTTTTTTTATTTTTACAAAAAGGAGATTATGATCATGCAAATTTATGACGAACTGGTAGCCCGTGGACTGATCGCCCAGGTTACAGACGAAGAAGAAATTAAAAACCTGATCAACGAAGGAAAAGCAACTTTTTACATCGGATTCGATCCGACCGCTGACTCTCTGCATGTTGGACATTTCATGGCTCTGTGCTTAATGAAACGTCTGCAGATGGCCGGCAACAAACCGGTCGTGCTGATCGGCGGCGGCACAGGCTATGTCGGTGATCCTTCCGGACGTACTGACATGCGTTCTATGATGACTCCCGAAACAATCCAGCATAACTGCGACTGCTTCAAAAAGCAGATGGAACGTTTTATCGAATTTGGCGAAGACAAAGCAATCATGGTCAACAACGCAGACTGGCTGTTAAAACTGAATTACATCGATCTGCTGCGCGAAGTTGGCTCC
>CAZTHP010000057.1:0-1809 GCA_964613155.1 uncultured Lachnospiraceae bacterium
TTTGCCTCTTCCTTTTTATTTTTCTTTATTTTGCCAATGATAATTATACTCTAAGGCGGGAATCCTCGGTTATTCAATTGCCGATGTAGTTCATAGTTTACACGGAATTAATTACACTCTCATAACACCATAAAAATATCTCCTAAATAGATTTCGATTTCTTATCTAATCTACTTAGGAGATATTTGTTATTCATTTAGAGTCAGTTCATAATTAATTAGTAGCAGTTCACAATTAACTAATAGCCCTTCCTAACTAACGATACTTCTCTTCTAATTCCTGAATAATAGCAGCTAATTGTTTGGATTTTTCTTCCTCAAGCGGATGACTGCTTCCTTTTTCAATGATTTCAATTGCACGACGGATATATTTTTCTTCACTACTTTCTGTTCTAGCTGCGCATTCGGAACGACTTTCAGAAGTAAAGAGATCAGGCTGCCAGAAATCACGGAATTTTTCAAGTGTATCATCGTGAACAAGATAGTATGCGCCAGGGCCTTCTTCGTCAATGATTGTTTCTGCAAGAGTTTCGGTGTTGATTTCAAGACCTTTTTGAATTCGTTTTAAGAATCCGATGGTTTCATTTGCAAAGACGATACCGGGAAGATAACCGATTGTACAGTTTTCAAATCCGCCCATACCAATATTTAAATTGGTTCCACATAACATAGCTGTGTATTGCTGAGTTGCAATATCAAAAGAAGAGACGGTATCGATATGGCCGTTTGCACTGTCACCGCCCATATTAGCACTGCAGATCAGATTCAGATAGCGGAATAAATCACCGGTTGCTGCTGTTGCAAGGCAGTATTCCGGGTTATGACGTTCAATCGTAACAGTACGGAAATTCATGTTATCATTGTATTTTCCGACGATAAAGGGAGTACCGGGATTTACAAGCTGGCTAAGAACGAGTCCGGAAAGGGTATCAGCCATTCCAACGACGATTGCACCTGCTAAATAAATAGGGGAATTTCCACCAAAAGAAATACCAGCGACATGAAGCATGGGAATATTTCTCTCAGCCGTATAAATAATCTGCTCTAAAGCGTCTTCATTTTGGATAAGCGGATCCATGGGACAAGTCAGACAAAGGGCATGTGGTTTTTTGGAAATAGCATCTTCACCACAGGCAGTTTGAATCATTTCAAGTTCTGCTTTCAGATTATTTAAATTCTGTGCCCAGAACATAAAAGGCTTTACGGCGTTATTTAAGAGAGCTTCAACTTCATATACGTCTGCCAGATTCATATTTCCTTCATTTATGCTGCATAAAGCACTTGCCCAACCTACGTTTTCCATGGCATCACAGATTAAAGCAGCATTTACAGCATCTTGTTTTGTGGTGCTGCGTACTTGTTTGGTATACAAATCTGTGGTGCTGACACAGGAAATTCCAGGACCGAATACAGAAGAATCCGGTGTTAATTCAAGAGAAGGATTTCCCAGTCGGTCGTATAATGTGATTTTTCGAGGAACCGTTTCAATTGCTTTTTCCACGAGTTTTTGCGGGATTTTAACCATTTCCCCTTCGACAGCACAGCCATTTTCCGCAAAAATTTTCCGAGCGGTTTCACTGCGAACTTCAATTCCGGTCTGTGATAAAATACGATAAACAGCATTCATGAGTTCTTCACATTGGGAAGTGGTTAATGTTGTCATGGTTACGTTTCTTGTAGCACTCATAATTTTAATCCTCCGTATGGTTTGTATAAATTTTGTAAAATTGCTTCATGGCAGCTGCGAGAAGTCAATTTGATGTAGTTGCTAGTATATAGCTACAGTTGCTTTTATTATTGCAACGATTTA
>CAZTHP010000057.1:1909-17923 GCA_964613155.1 uncultured Lachnospiraceae bacterium
TTTGATGTAGTTGCTAGTATATAGCTACAGTTGCTTTTATTATTGCAACGATTTAGCTGTTTTTGTAATTCATTAGCTATTTTTGTAATTCAGCATTTGCCTTTGTTCTTACAATTCCTCAAATTTTACTGGAATTGAGTTTTGCAACGGCATTTTCGAGGATCTGATCCATGGCGTTGAGAATTTCCTCGGATTTGGGTTCTTGGATTCCTTGTTCCAGGATATGATTGATCTGTTCGTTGGCGCGTGTTTGGTAGTTTTTACAGCCGGATTCGTTATAGGTTGTCCAGTTTTGACGAGCGAGTGCGCCGGAAGGCCGCCAGTTTTCGGTGTAATGCTCAACGGTATGTTCTTCTGAAAGGAAGTTTCCTTCAGGGCCTACTTCGTCGATCACATCGAATGCGAGTGTTTCTTCTGAGACTTCAAGACCGCCGATGATATGGTCGAGGAAGCCGATGGTATCGTTGCAGAAATAAAGTGCTTCCAGGGAACCGGTCATAGCAGTTTCGAGGAATCCACCGAAGAAATTCAGATTGCTTCCGGAGAGCATGGAGGTATACATCTGGATGGTTAAATCCATTGCTGCCTGTTGGTCAAATGTTATAGCATCGGTCATTCCCATGTGACATACGTTAGGCAGGTTCAAATATCGATACAGGTCGACACTTGCTGCGGCTGCTAATGAGAGTTCTGGTGCTGTCATAGCAAATGAAGTGGTAGACATATCCATGATATCGAGGAAGCAGGTTCCGATAAAAGGACAGCCGGGATTTACTAATTGCGAGAGTACCATTCCGACCATAGAATCGGCGAGTGCAAGTGCCAGTGAGCCTGCTAATGTGACAGGTCCTGTTGCACCGATCATGGGTGCTGCAATATAGGGGGTGGGAATTCCTTTTTCAAACATATAAAGGATGGTATCAACATTTGCTGCATTATGTGTTAAGGGAGAAGCACAGTCCGCTCCGGCAATAGCAAATGGTTTATTTTGGAAATTTTCTTCTCCACCTGCAACCGCGCAGCAAAGTTTGTAGCTGGTTTCAATTTCAAGTAAATTTGTAGACATCAAGAGGACTGGTTTGGTCGTTCCTTTTAATAATTCCCGAACTTCATAAGCGGCGGCAAGTTCTTCTTCGCAGTCGGATAAGAGTGTCAGTCCGCAGGCTACGTCGATGTTCGGAAGGGATTCTACAAGAATTGCAGTATCCAGTGCATCCTGTTTGACGCAGGGACGACGTTCTCCAGTTTTGGTATCAATCCGATAAACGTTGCACATACCGGGGACAAAATAGGAGCTGCCGTTTCGTGCATTCAGCTTTAAGGCTTCGTTTCCTTTTTGATCATAGATCGTCACCTCAGAAGGTGCTGTTTTCAGGCAGCGATCAAAAAGTTCAGTAGGAATTTTCACATGAGTTCCCTCTACTGTGCAGCCGTGGTCGGCTAACAGCGTTCTTGCCCGCTCATTTTTCATGGAAATCCCTGTATTTGCCAGGATATTTTTAGCGGTCGATACAATTTTTTCACATTGCTGTTCATTCAGTGTTTGAAATTGGAGACTTTGATGGTCTTCTCCATAACATTGATTTATTTTATTTCTCATAATTGTCAATCCTTATCATTATTGTTGGTGTCGAGCAGTTTGAACCATCGTTGCAGATGTTGCGCAGGTCAAATCATCATTTCTGACATTGTGCAGCTTCAATTGCGGTTTCACGAGCAATCTGGTAACAGTATTTTCGAACGTCAAAGCTCCGGCTGGGTGCGCTGTCTACGATGGAAAATGTCGAATTCATGCCGCCGGCCAGTTTTTTGTAAAATTCGCGGACTTCCTGCTGGAATGCGGCATCGTCTTCTGCAAGTGGTTCGACATATCCGGGATAGCCATCGAAGAAGATTTGATCGCCGTATTTTTGAATGGTATCTTCGATATTGTCTTTGACGGCTTCGTAATTGTACTGCCACCAATCGACTTCTTCATCAATCATGACGGGAACAAATGCACTGGAATTGCCGCAGCAATGATGCATAAATTTCATGCCCAATTCATGTGTACGCTTGGTAAGTGCATGAACATGAGGGGCGAAGATTTCCGAAGCTAAAGTCGGGGAGAAGAAAGGTGCTCTTTGAGAGCCCCAGTCGTCTGACATAACGATAATATCGGTTTTCAGGTATTTGTGGCAGTGTTCAATCAAAGAAATGTTGTATTCTTCGAGACGTTTTACGAAGTCGATACAGTTTTCCGGATCTTCTAAAAGTGCCATCGCAGCATTTTCAAAGCCCATCAGTGTGATCATTCGTTCAAAGAGAGAGCTCCAGAGGAAAACGGCATTGGGTCTGTCAGGGTCAAGCACAGAATATTCTTCTTCGGCTTTTTCCCAGTCCCATTTGGAAGGATCCGGCCAGTCTAAATTTTTCCAGTCGGCGATGTCCTTTAAAAGGATATTTCCCGGTTCTGGGAAAGCTGGAAGATCCGGTGCGCTGGTATCAGGAACCCAATTGCATCCAAATGCATCTTTTCCACCGCTCCATCCACATGCGATACTGTCCGGGATAACCTGTGGGTACATAAAGTTGAGATCGCTATTGACATCGGGAACCCACAGAGCTCCCTGGCGTTTGAAAAATAAGTCCAGATTTTCGCGTGGTGTGATCGGTGTGTTTAATTTATCGGTAAATACACCAGGAAATGTAAATGTATCCGAGGGAACGGTAGGAAATTGGCCGATGGTATTTAATTCATCTGATTTGAAACTGGTAGTCATAATTTTCCTGTTTTCTCCTTTCATGGTTTAGCCAGCTGGTGAAGCTTAGTCGGCAGTTACAAGATTTCGAGAATCCATCTATTCGCTTTTTATTAGAAAAGCTATCTACAAGTTTTCTATTTGAAAGTCTATTGATTAGTTTTCTATTAGAGAAGCTATCTACTAGTTTTCTATTTGAAAGTCTAAGTATACATTTTCTTTTTTGGGTTTAATGCTTCAGAGTATATAAAATTTCACAAAACCGCTGAAAAAGAATGGGCTCTTTAAAGTGGTTTTGTGAAACTTTATTTTAAGAAAGCTTTTGAAAACTTACGGGAACATTTCTTTGCTCACTTCGTCGATGCATTCATTTACATATTCGTAAACGCCAGGGTAAGTGGACATCGGCCCGCCCTGTGTCATGCAGGGCATGAAATATTTGGTTCCGCAGGCACGGCAGATTTTTTCAACGACCGCTTTTACTTCTTCTTTGGTCCAATCTTCCCGGTCTACAATCTGGCTATCGATACCGGTTAAGAAAGAAATCTGACCACCGTATTTTTTCACCAGCTCCGGAATATCGTTTGCGATGGTTCCGCCCTGCCATACATCGACGCCCATTTCGATCATAAACGGTACGTAAGAGGCTGCGTAAGAATCGGAGTGATGAATGATGAGATAGCCTGCATCGTGATAAGCTTTGTAGAGACGTTTATAAGGTTCCAGATAAAATTCAGCAAACATTTCCGTAGACATGAAGGTTGATTTGGAAGAACCCCAGTCATCATGGTGCAGAACGATATCGGGATGAAGGCGGTCTGCCATCTGGCGAAGGTACTGAATTTCCCAGTCGACAAAATAATCGATCATTTCGTGCATTTCGTCTGGATTGGTATACAGTGCAACCAAAGCATTTTCCATGCCCATCAGGTTGTGTGTCAGTTCAAATAATCCAGGGAAGATGGTAGGTCCTACTAAAACTTCATTTCGGTCATAGGAATTGTAATCTTCAATCGCTTTCTGCCATAATTCTTCGGAATATTCTAAAGGCGGCGCTTTTACAACGCTTTTCCAGTCTTCAATGTCTTCCAGAACGGTTTTGCCGGGGCCATGAACGGGAAATGGACCGGGGGTATTGGGCGGCCAGGACCAGGTAACACCCCACATATCAACGCAGTCCGGTGCGCCGGGTTCCCAGGGAAATGGATTTGTAGCATTCCATGGATCGGAATAGGGCATCGGGAAAAATTCAAACTGTTTTACAAAACGGTCAGGATGTCCGCCGCGAATTGTTTCTAGAAAATTTTCTTTAATAGTAAGCATAAATCATTCACCTCAAAGTTATAAAATTTCAAACGTTTTAAGATTTTACATTGGAAACTTTCAGTTTTCTTGCTGTAAAGTTTTTTGTTTTTTAAACCGTAACCTTCCAGCTTCACTGGCCAGTTACAGTTGTTGTAGTTTTTGTTGTTATTTGTTAATTTTTTGAACCGTAACCTTCCAGCTTCACTGGCCAGTTACAGTTGTTGTAGTTTTTGTTGTCATTTGTTATTTTTTTAAACCGTAACCTTCCAGTTTCACCGGTCAGTTACGGTTCTTGTAATATTTGTAGTTTCCTGTTAATTTTTTGAACCGTAGCTTTTCAGCTTTACCGGTTAGTTACCGTGATTTTTCTTTGAAAAGTTACAGATCAGCTCGATCACGAGTGATACCAAAAGGATTCCAGCTGCATACGGATAAACGGAGGTAATACCGCCGCCGGTTACGCTCATGAGTGTTGAGAACAGGTATGTACCAACGGTGATCGCAATACTGTAGTTAAAGGTCATAAGTCCCATAACCATACCGGTTTGTTCGGGTGCGACCAGTTCTGCGGCAAATACATAGACCATTGTAAAAATACCGCCGTAGGAAAAGCCATAGATCAGAGAACCTGCTGCAGCTGCGGTTGTGCTGGGTGCCAGATACATCCATGCATAGGTCAGGATGGGCAGCAGAAGCACGAGCAGACTGTATTTGCGGTGCATTTTCTGGTACATAAAGCCAAATACAACACAGGAAATCATACTGCCTACTGTGGTAAGAGAGGAAATCGTACCGGTAAATGCAGTTGAGCCGAGCGCGTGTTCATCTACATAAAGGGAAATGTAGGTAAAGAAACAGGAGTAGCACATAAAGAACAGGAACATGGAGATAAAATAAATCCAAAACGGTGCGCCATAGCCTTTTTTGCTGTCTCCAGCCGGGCTGTCAGCACTTCCTGCTGCTTCTGTGATTTCTGCCTGGGCAGGTTTGTTATTCGGCAAGAATAAAATTGTTAAGATCAGCATGGGTACGGCAAACCAGTTTACGCGAAAGGCGCAGTTCCAGCCATTTGTAGCAAGCATACCGGCTAAGAACGTGATACATACACCTAATCCGGACATGGCAGTGTTGTAATAGCCCATTTGAGAAGCACGTTGGCCTTCATCTAAAAAGCATTCGCTGATGATTGCCATACCAGCAGTATTGGAGAAACCGGCACCGATCGCCATTAAAAAGCTGCAGATTAAGATTACATAAATATTTTCTCCCATAGGAGCGATGATACCTGCTAACATTAGAATACCTGCAAAAATCAGCTCCGTTTTGGTAGATATTTTTTTCAATAAGGATCCAGCTGCGAGACTGGCAAGTGCGGTCAGCAGAGACGGCCAGGATAAGATTGCTGTGATAATATTTTCACTTCCGGGGAAAGCGATATAGAGATCGTTTACAATGACAATTTCTGACATCTGCCACATTACCGTAAATGAGGTTGCCCATACAGCCAGTGTAAAGAGAATTTTTTTTGCTTTACTCATTTCATTTGACATCTTGTTTCTTCCTTTCTTCTCATTTGTGTTGTGTAAAAATACCGAAAGAATCACCTTCAACATTTAGTTAATATGTACATATTTATTTGAATTGTCTTTAGTATATATAATAATTGCACAAAATAAAAGATTTAAACTTTCTGGAAGTCCATTTAGAATATGTATAAAGTTTCCTAAAAATATTTTGGCAATCATTTTTTTGTGTTATAATATCCAAAAACGGAAGGGGATTTTGGGATAATGATGCTGAATTTACACGTTCTCAGAGATGATCTGCTGGAATGGAATCTAAAAGGAAATTTAATTTTTGATCGCTTAACTATGAATTTAAGAAGTGCGAGGCTGTGTCGGAAATTGCCGGATCATGTTGCGAAGGATGTTCTTTATATTGTAGAAGCCAGCACGTTAAAGGCACTTCCAGCTGGAGCAGAGGGGATTTCCATTTTATGCTCCGGCACACCTTCAGTGGAGTGGCTGGCTGGTTTTGCCAATATTTTGTATACCGTGGTTCCATTTGAACTGGAAGAGATGATGAACAGTGTTTGTGAGATTTTTGATCATTATCAAAGCTGGGAAGATTCGCTTCAGGAGTTGGTCGATCAGCACAAACCCCTGGTCGAATTTGCCAAAAAGTCGTTTCCGATTTTTCAAAATCCCCTTTATGCGCAGGGACCTGGTTTTCGCGTTTTGTTTATGTATTTGCCGGAGGATGTCACGGAAACACCGCGTGTGAAATCGTATCGAAATTTACTGCTAGCTTCAGATGAAGTGATGCCAGTTGAAGACATCAGTGAACTAATTTCAGATGGTGAATATCGGTTGTCCGATCAGATGACGGAACCGCATATTTATCATGGAAAACCATATGGATTTCCTTCGCTGATCTTTAATATTATTGATGAAGGGGTAAATATTGCACGAATTACAGTGGATGAAGTGTTGACACCGATTCGGGACAAGGATTTTGCATTAGCTCCGATTTATGGAAATTATCTGCGTAAAGCTTTGATTTCCAATGAATTTCAGATGAATACGGTTTTTAACCAGCCGGCGAATCTGGATTATGTGTTAAAAGGGCTGCTTACGCATACACTTTTGCCAGAGGAGGAAATCCGAAGTGTATTGCGAGATTATCGCTGGAATGAAAATGATACATATTTTTGCATGGTGATGCAGTTTAAATTAAATGAAAATTGCTCTTATGCGTTGAATCCGATTGCATTGAAATTAAGTGAGGAAATGAAGCAGAATTGCTATAGCATTGTTGGAAATAATATCGTTTATGTGATTAATTTAACTGTATTGAAGATGACCAGACAGGAGGCATGGGAGAGTATTACTGTATTTTTGCGGGATAATTTGTTAAGTGCAGCTTCCAGTATGGAATTTTATGATTTCAAAGAATTGTATTACTATTATCAACAGGCATTGGAGACGATGAAGCTTGGAAATCGAAAAGATCCGATGCTGTGGTATTATCGATTTGAAGATTATCAAGTTGAATATCTGCTGGATAAGTATCAATATAAAACGCGGCTAGAAGCCTTGATTCCAGATGGTTTAAAACGACTGCGGGAACATGACCAAAAAAAGGGAACAGATTTTATGGGATTATTAAAATTATATCTGGATAAAGAACGAAATGTTGCAGATACGATTCGGAATGCATTTATTCATCGAAATACTTTTTTGTATCGCATGAATCGGATTGAAGAAATCGTGGATATGGATTTGAATGATCCCAATGTGCGGATTCTTCTTCAAATTTCATTTCGGCTGTTAGAAAAAGCAGAAGAAAAAACAATCGTGAAATGAAAATACCGCCCACAAAGCTTTATAAGAGAGAGTAGAATAAAGCTTTGTTGACGGTATAAATAGCTTATGAAAAAACATCAAGTTAAAAACAAACGTTCAAGAGCAGGACGATTCAGATTCGTTCCGATTACCAGTATTCGCCCGTTTTCTTCCGGTACTATGGAAGATAGGGTGCCTTCTCCTTCTACGTAGTCTACAAGGACTGCGCCCTGGGGATTTTTCAGGATGCCTTTGGCACGAATAATGGTACCATATTTATTGTTGTGATTCAGCGCATTGAAAATTTCTTCGATACGCTGTGTGCTATATTCCAAACAGGTTTCAGTACTCCAGGATTCAAATTGCGTTTGCGCATTCGATGCGCCAGACAGCTTTTGTACTTTTTGTGTTTTTGATGCCTTCTGCATGGGCAGCATATGCATAGATATCCGTTTGGATGTGGAAGAATTGGTCGATTTTGTAGCCATTTCCACAGTTTGAGATAAGGGCATCTGCTGTTTCAGCATGTCGGCAGGTTGGGAATCTGGCTGCGAAGTATTCGTGAAAGCTTTTTGACTTTGCAGCTGTTCCTTTTTAGTTAACAGTTCATTTAAAAGATCTGTAAAATCATCACTCCATGGTCCGGTGATCACGTCCAAATCCGGAAGCTTGGCATGGATAATATTACAGGGTTCTGCAATCTTTTTCGCAGAGAGATGACCGGTTTTACTCAGAACAACCGCATCAGCATGCGAAATTTGATCCCAGAAATATTCATTTACATAAGTGTAATTATAATAAAAACGTTTTGCATCTACGATCGTAAGAATGAGATGCTTTTCAAAGGGAACTTCCAGGTCTTCTAATGCTTCCAGAATTTCAGACAATTTTCCAACACCGGAAGGTTCAATGATAATATGTTCCGGCTGATGTTTTTGAATCAGATCTTCCAGTGCGAGAATAAAATTACCGATCAGACTGCAGCAAATACAGCCGGATGTAATTTCATGCACCTGAACACCGGAATTTTCCAATACTAAACTATCAATGCCAAGATGACCGAAGTCATTTTCAACCAAAATAGGAGCAGTGCCGAAAAAATTTTCCTGCAGCAGCTTTTTGATAAATGTACTTTTACCTGCACCTAAGAATCCTGATATAATGCTGATTTTAACCATACACTGCTCCTTTTTGACTGCGCTTTCTTTCTCCCACATACAGCCTGCTGTTGCAAACTCTACTATCTATAAAAGAAGCTGCTTACACTGTGTGCTCTCACGACGGCTATCCGTATTTGTAATAGGGACGATCGCACGATGTGTGGATAGCAGCTTGCCCGTCCAATTTCCGTGAATTTGTTCCTACACGCATAGAACTTTTACGGATGCTGTCCGGGTTTTTTAAGAAAAAGCGTGCCCTACTAGAGCGAACCTCGTTCAAACACGCTTCTATAAAATAAAAAGTGATTACTGAAAGTTCTTTTTAAGTGCACCTGAATGATCGTAAGACTGCCGGTAAAGCATTTTGAAATGTTCCGCAAAGGGTGAGCGGCTGTATAACCGGTTGGTTTTCAGGTGCACTTTTGGATGAATTTATCTATGAATGAATATGGGATTCATCAGATAACAAAGTGTAGTGGATTAGTTCAGTTCGTATTCTCCAGGAAGGAAGGAACCTTCTTCCAGTTCATCTTTCATTTCTTCGTAGAATTCCATCTTGTCATCCGGAATTTCGTCGATTGTATCTGCCATCATATCGAGCCATGCAGCGTCACGTTCTGCACATGCAACTTTACCAGCTTCGATTGCATCAGATAATACTTCAATTGCCTTAGAAGCAGCAGCTTTTGTTCTAGCAAAGTCATCTTCATGTTTAACGATTTCTTTGGAGATTTCCAGTACTACTTCAGGTTTCAGGATATAACCCTGTACATCCAGAGGAGCATCAGATTCGATCATGATGTCACGCATGGTAGCACGCTGTCCCATCTTGGTAGCGGTATTTAACATACGGCAGTCGAAGATCAGCTGTTCCATACCTACGGTAGGAGCCATATCGGATAACAGTCTTACCTGCTGGATAGATTCATTTGACCACAGGTCAGCACTTGCGATTGCGATGTTACCGATCGGTGATAAGTGTGCACCAGATGCCATACGGCCTTCCATTGCTACAGGAGCACCAGTGATTGCTTTCAGGTAAGGTCCTACGTATTCACAGTCTTTAGAAGGAGCAACTGCGCCCATTTCGTAAGCAACTAATGCACGCGGAACGGTAGCTGCACGAACAACTGCTGCGAATGTTCTAGGAATAAATCCTTTTTCTGCCAGAACCATAGCGGTGTTAGCGAAACCACAAGAGGAGTCACCACCAACAGCCATCTTAGAACCGTTGCAGATATCAGCAACTTTGCCCCATAAGAATTCCATATCGGTACAAGAGCATACACCTAAAGCGAAGATAACACGACGGATATCAGCATTTACCAGACCTTCGTCATTTAATTCTTTACCACCAGTAGATTCGATGGAAATCCAGTCCGGACCAAGTTTTGCAGCTTCTTCAAAGAAGTACATCATATCATCGTAGTATTTACCGCTTCTCATAACGGGAGGACGGCTCATTTCACGAGTATCATTGGGTGTGAAACGAAGTGCACATTTGATGCCGTATTTAGCTTCTGCTTCACGTTCTGCATCCAGCAGGATCTTTGTTGTTTCCAGACCGAATTTAGGATTTAAAGTGAAATCCGGAACGGTTTCGAATTCTACTACAACTTTATCCTGTCCCAGTTCAGCTGCACGTTTCAGAACACCGTCGATCATATCTTTGTAGATTTTGTTTGCTTTCTGAATTGTGTCTTCATTAACTTTCATAGGCGGAAGTGTGAAGTTTAATTCCGGATATACTTCGCCGCCACCGATTACGATACCGTTCTGTGTTGTAAAAGGCTTCGGTGCAATACCATAAGTTAATTCATCGGGATTGTTGATAGCAAGTGAATTATAACGTGTACGTTTACTCATAGGTTGTTCCTCCTTTTCAGAAACTGAACGATTTCTTTCGATCCCCTCTGATCAGATTGAAATCGTTGCTTGAAATTTTGTTTGAGCTTTTTGATTTGCTTCGTTGTTTGATGACCTAATGGTATTACATTTTGGAGAAAAAGTCATTAGAACATCTTGTTTCAAAATTGGAGAATTCTTTCATTTTGAAATCGGAAAATGAGGGTAAAATTTTGCTTCAGATGGTAAAATATTGTTTCGAGTGTGCAAAATGGCAGATTCTGTCCTAAAATACAAAAAAGAGTCAGAATAAAAAAAGTAAAATTCTGACTCTGCGTAAAGAAATAGTGTAAATGGGGAATCCCCGTATTATAAATGGTGTAAAGTAGATGGGGAATCTCCGTATTACAAATGGTGTAAAGTAGATGGGGAATCCCCGTATTACAAATGGTGTAAAGTAAATGGGGAATCCCTGTATTACAAATGGTGTAAAGTAGATGGGGAATCCCCGTATTACAAATGATGTAAAGTGAATGAGGATTCCCTGTATTACCTAAGGATTATAAAATTATAAATAAGAAGTGGAATGGATTCCAATACGTCCTGCCATCAGATCATCGACCGCTTCGATACAGTCAAAGACATTCTGCGAATACGCATCTGCACCGATTTCTTTGGCAAATTCCATTGTAGTCGGAGAACCGCCGATTGTGATCTTGACTTGAGAACGCAGATTTTGGCTTTCCAGGTACTCGATCACATTCTGCATTTCCGGAACCGTTGTTGTCAGCAGGGCTGACATGGCCAGAATATTCGGCTGATACTGCACGATCGCTTCGGCAAATTGTTCTTTGATTACGTCAATCCCCAGGTCAATGACGGTATAACCGTGACCGGTCAGCATCATCGAAACCATATTTTTCCCGATATCGTGCAGATCACCAGCTACTGTTCCGATTACGATCAAGCCCTTCGGAGCGGAACTGCTGTGAGAAATGATCGGGCGGAGTACGTAAAGGGCTGCGTGCATTGCACGGGAAGCTTTTAATACTTCGGGAATAAAAATTTCATGCTGACGCAGCTGTTCGCCCAGTACCTTCATCGGCGGAAATAAAGCGTCTTCAATGATTTCTTTCAGGCTGATGCCATAGCGCAGCGCTAGTTCTGTTCGGTTGGTCACATATTTGGTATCTCCATTATAAATACCATTTTGAATTTGTTTCAGAATATCCTCCATAAATCATGATCCTCGTATTATAAAGTAGTAGTGTTGATAGTCCCTCTGAGTTTATTCTTCTTTTTTGATAGTTCTCTTTTGCATGTTAGACAGCTCTCTTTTTTTGGGGATAGCTGCCTTGTATTTGAGATAGTTGTTTTGTATTTGAAATAATCTCTTTATATTTAAATAGCTGCTTTGTATTTGAGATAGTTCTCTTTGTTTTTTTGATCGTTACCTTGTGTTTGAGATAGTTCTCTTTGTTTTTTTGATCGTTACCTTGTGTTTGAGATAGTTCTCTTTGTTTTTTGTCGTTCTCTTGTTTTTGGATTATGATCCTTATCCTTGTAATGATTTGAGTCAACTATAATGCCTTGTGTGTTTGACGGTATTGAGAAGGGGTAACGCCTTCTGATTTGCGGAACACTTTGGTAAAATAGCTGGAATCGGTGTAGCCGATCTTATCGGAGATTTCATCAATCTGCAGATCGGAATCTTTTAAAAGCTTTCGTGCTTCATTCATACGCAGCTGAAGAACGTAATCCATAATGGAAATGTTCATCTCTTTTTTAAAGAGTCTGCTGGCATAGCTGCTGCTTAAAAAAGCGGAGCTGGCTATCGTATCCAGTGTAATATTTTCACGGAAATGTTCATGAATAAATTCTTTCATGACCTTAATACCGGCAGGTTCCGGTGCCGACAATGTTTTTTGAATTTCTTTCTGATACAGGTCGATCGACATTTGCAATTGCGCACTGACATCATCAATGGAATTTTGCATAAGGATCAGTTGGATAAATGAAGAATTGATTTGAGAAGCCCGTTCCTGCGAAACACCGGCGCTGACAGCGGTTCGAGAAGTCATGACGATCAGCTCGATCGAGCGGGTTCGGATTACGTCCATATTGCCCTTGCTGCCTAAAACAATATCATTTGTAATATCATTTAAAAGGGCATTGACCCGTTCCTGATTTCCGGTCTTGATAAAATCCATCAGATCCGATTCTTTATTCATGGAATAGATGAACATTTGTCCCAGCTGTTCTTCCAGTTTTTTGCGGTTTTCTAGTTCTTCACTTAACAAAAGCTTTTGCTTCATCAGTTCTTCGTTTCGCTTTTTCTTTTCCCAACCGGAACGAGTGATGAAGTTGGCGATGATATAGAGCAGATACGAAGCTGCCTGTACCATATCGCCGGAAACAACGGGAAGTTCTTCTACGGCTTTGAATAATTCTTTGAAATCCGAAGTTAAACTTTTGTTCATTTCCCGTAGTTCGATCCAGAAAAATTCTTCCGGTTCCCACATCAGAACCTGTCCGCAGATAATGGAGCCCAGATGCTTTCCGTCTACGATGATCGGAGCGGCCCACTCGATCAGTCCAGACGGGCAGCGGAAAATATAAGGCTCTCCGAATAAAGCGGCCTGTTTTCCAGCTCGTTTATAAGCACTTTGACAACGTTCCTGCCCGTTTTTCATACTCATGATCAATTTGCAGAATTGGCAGCACTTCGTGACATCTTTCTTTGAGAAGATGGAGCGGCCATTGACATCTACAATATTTGCCATTAAGCCGGTTGTTGTCGTAAAAGCATCTAAAATTGCTTTCAAAGAATTGGTGTCGATCAGATTTAACAGCTCCTGACGGCTGTTGTCCCCTTGCGGCTTGTTTGTGAGATCCGCTGGAACGTCAGAATCTGTATGAGCTGCAATCTCACCATTTGCAGCCGATTTTGCGTTTGCAGCAATCTCATTTTCCTTATTTACCATGGATTTTGCATGAGCTGCAATCTCACCATTTACAGCCGTTTGGGCGTCTGCTGCAATTGCCCTATTTGCAGCATTTCCTACATTTTGTACATTTTCCGCATTGTTTCCATTCCGTGCAGTTTTGGCATGTTCTGCCTGTTTGACCGAATGTCTCTCCCCTTGTGCGAAATCCTTTTCCTCATGCAAGGTATCCCCCTCCTTTTAGTCAGTATTTTACCAGTAATATATATTATGATAACAGAAAATCCTGAAAACAGGTAGGGTAAAATTTTGCTCTATTGGTAAAATCTTGAACTAGAATTCTAATTTGGGTGATTTTGGTAATTTTACACATCCTATCGGTAAGGTGCCTGGAAAACGGCATTCGTGGCAAGGTTACAAAAAACGTTCGAGTGCATGATAATCGGTTTCTTCTGCAAGGCGCAGAAATTCCTGCATACTGCGGGTGAGATAGCGGCTTGATTTGTAAAAAATACTGACATCGCGTGTGGTCAGTTCTGGATCTAGTCGGTAATAGATCAGTTTATCATCCGGTTTCATATGCAAAATAACCCAGTCGCTGATAAATGCCAGTCCTACGCCGTAACGTGCCAGGCAGTAGGCGGTCATTTGCTGATCGACCTTCAGTACGATATGCGGGATAAAGCCGTAGCGGCTGCAAAGTTTGTCCGCGCGCCGTCTGGTATCATTGCCGCTTCTTAAAAACAAAAAAGGTTCCTTGCTAAAATCATCTAATGGTACGATCGGGCAGGAATCCTGTTGGTGTTTTTGGGCAAAAAGGTCTTTTGCCGTCAGCTGATAGTCAGTCAGATGTTCGTTGACAGGGCAGCTGCGAGGAACGGCCAGAAGCAGCTGTTCTTTAAAAAGCGGCAGTCTGGAAAAATGTTCCGGGGGGAAGATCCGATTGTCGATTACCAGATCTAAAATGCCGTCGGAGAGCTGTTTTTCCAGTTGTTGACTTCCGCCTTCTAACAGGCGCAAAGAAACACCGGGATAGAGCCGCGTGAAGGCAGAGATAACTGGGGGAAGCGTATGACTGATCGAATTACTGCTTCCACCGACAGAGAGATGCCCTGTGATCAGCTCATCCAGCTGCAGGACATGGGATTGAAAATCATTTTCAATATCAATGATTTTTTCGACGGCCTTGATATATTCCAGCCCATATTCGGTCAATCCGATTGGTGTGGTACTGCGGTCAAAAATCTCCACTCCGATCCGTTTTTCAATCTTGCGGATCGTAGCACTCAACGAAGACTGGCTGATAAAGAGATTTTCTGCTGCTCTGGAAAAACTTTTTGTTCGGTAAACTTCATAAATATATGCGTATCCGTTAAATAATTTGTCGTTATTGATTGTTTTCATGGCATTTCCTTAAAATTGTGTTTTCTATGCAGTTTCCTACAGATATATGGGTGGCACACAGTCAAATTATAACACCAGATTCATATTTTCTCAATCGCAAACACCTGGGCGAATATTCTCTGGATTTTTTGCGGAATTTTCTTATCATGAATCGTTTGAGGATAGGAAAGGGTTATGGAAAGATTGGCAAATTGCAGCTTGACTTTCCAAAAAGGAAGTGGTAATATCTCAATACGTAGTAATAAAAACTATGTAAAAGGTTTTTGAAAACTTTCATATTAAAAATGATTGGAAAACTTTTATATTTAAAATGATTTTAAAACTGCTATGAAAGATAAGGCTTTCGAATTGGTTTGAGAGGGAGGTTTTTTATGCGGCATTCAATGATAAAAAATTCTGGAATACAGACATCAGGGGTTCGAGTTTCTGCTTCGTCAGCGGGAGTCCGTAATTTTACTTCGACATCGAAGGTACAAACGTCAGCAAGGGAGGTTGTGTATTTATTTCGGCCGAAGGATCCGGGAAGTGCGTTTACCCATTTGATCGGTTTTTTGCTGGCATTATTGGCGGCTTTTCCGATTTTAATTCGTGCAGCTGTTGCGCGTGTTAGTGTAGCAGGTTTGGTCAGCGTCAGTATTTTTATGCTCTCCATGTTGCTTTTATATGGAGCGAGCACGATTTACCACAGCTTTAATCTGCCGGGAAATGGAAATTGCTATTTGAAAAAATTAGATCATATGATGATTTTTGTTTTGATCGCAGGAACCTATACGCCTCTTTGTGTTTTGAAATTGCCCGGTCATGTTGGCTTTTGGATGCTCGTGGCTGTCTGGTCAGTAGCGGTACTGGGAATGATCTTAAAAGCATGCTGGATTACTTGTCCCAAATGGTTTTCGTCAGTTCTTTATATTGCGATGGGATGGATTTGTATCGGAGCACTTCCGCAGATTATCGCTGCGTTGACAGGGCCGCAGTTTCTCTGGCTTTTGACCGGAGGAATTTTATACACGATCGGCGGTATCATCTATGCGTTAAAATTGTCCGTGTTTAATGAACTGCACAAAAATTTCGGTTCACATGAAATTTTCCACGTATTTGTTATGGCGGGCAGCTTCTGCCATTATATGTGCATCTACAGTTTTCTGGGAAACCTTTAAAAAATCTCGAAAACTTGAAAAACTTGAAAAATATATTGAAAAACGTCTCCGGGTAATGTTACAATGAATGTGTGAAAAGCCCACTCCTTTAGGGGTGGGATGGATAGCACTAT
>CAZTHP010000058.1:0-15467 GCA_964613155.1 uncultured Lachnospiraceae bacterium
CGACTTCTATCACTTATTCCAGCACTACGGCTGCAACATGCAGTTCGGTGGTGATGACCAGTGGTCCAATATGCTTGGCGGTACAGAGCTGATCCGCCGCAAACTGGGCAAAGATGCTTACGCTATGACAATCACTCTGCTGATGAACTCCGAAGGCAAAAAGATGGGCAAAACCGCCAGTGGTGCTGTATGGCTCGATCCTAATAAGACTTCTCCTTTCGAATTCTTCCAGTACTGGCGCAATGTAGGAGATAACGACGTTCTGAAATGCATCCGTATGCTGACCTTCCTGCCTCTGGAACAGATCAATGAAATGGATAAATGGGAAGGAAGCCAGTTAAATGAAGCGAAGGAAATCCTGGCTTACGAACTGACTGCTCTCGTTCATGGTGAAGAAGAAGCACAGAAAGCCAAAACAGCTTCTCATGCACTCTTTGCCGGCGGCAGCGATGACTCCAACATGCCGACTACCGAACTTCAGGCTGACCAGCTGACAGACGGTGCAATCGGTATTTTAGACTTAATGGTTCTTTGCGGACTGACCGCTTCCAAAGGAGAAGGCAGAAGACTGGTTCAGCAGGGCGGTATCTCCATTGACGGCGAAAAAGTAACCGCGATCGACGCACAGATTACCGAAGAACAGCTGAAAAACAGCATTAAAATCCGCAAAGGTAAGAAAGTTTTCCATAAAGTGCTGATTCCGTAATCCACTCTCACTGACTTACTTCCAGACATTCCAGCCTGGATTTCACAATGGATATCGCACGGATTGTAACCAATCCCCATTCGAATCCTTTGACATTTGACAAAAAAACTGCTCCACTTAATGAAAGCATCGAAACAACTTCTGTGTTTCCCGCATTCTCAAATGGAGCAGTTTTTCTGCTTTATTTTTCTGCTTTATTTTTCATTTTGCTTGTTATACGGATTTTGTTTTGATTTTTTTCTGATAATACAGGAAATAACCAGCATTTAACAAAATACCTGCAATCGTCGCGATCGGTGCTGCTAAAGCAATCTGTGTTAAACTTGCATCCGGCTGAATACTCATAAACCACGACATCGGCAAACGTACTAAAAAGGTCTGTGCCAGCCCCTGTGCCATAACAAACAAGGTTTGTCCATGACCATTATAATAACCAATAAAGCTAAAGGAAACTGCTGTTACTACGGCTTCCAGAGCAAAACCTCTCAAATATTCAAATGCCCGCACGATTACTGCTGAATCCTGTGTGAAAATCTGCGCCAATCGATCGCCGTATAAGAAGGTTCCAATTCCTACTACAACTCCAATCAGCAAACCAATTCTCATACCGGTAAATAACGTTTTCCGTGCTCGTTCTTCTTTTCCTGCCCCTACATTTTGTGCCACAAAAGCAGAAATCGACTGCATCATCGAACTCGGAATCAACAAGACAAACGATACGATCTTATTGGCTACCCCATAACCAGAAGATGCATCGAGTCCCAGACGATTGATAAATGCACACAGTGCTAAAAAGGATAAATTCGTTAAGACTTCCTGCAAAGCAATCGGTGCGCCCACACGGATAAAATTCATAATTTCCGAATTAAAACGAATATCCTGACGTGTCATCTTAAACGGCAGCTGCTGTCTGCGGATGATTACCAGTGATAACAAAACACTTACAGCCTGGGCTGCAATCGTTGCCAGCGCTGCACCTGCTACATTCATCTTCAATCCAGCTACCAGAAGCAGATCTCCCAAAATATTCACAATACAGGCAATGAATACAAACAAAAGCGGCAAACGTGAATTTCCCAAGCCTCTAAAAATACTGCTGATCAGATTATACGCGATTACAAAGAAAATACCAGCTCCGCAGATCCGCACATAGGAAACCGTTAAATCCAGCGCTTCTTCTGGAGCCTGCATCAAAATCGACAGTGGTCTGGCAAATACGATCAAAGCAACTGCTGCTGCAATGGAAACAGCTGTAAAAAAGCAGATTGCACCACCGATCACCTTTCCTATCCGTTCTTCCTTTTTCTGACCCAAATACAGACCGATCAAAACCGTAATACCCATTGCAAATCCCGTTACGGCAAATGTAACCAGATTAATAATATTGCTTCCCGTTGAAACAGCAGAAATTCCAGACGTTGTACCAAAACGTCCTACGATCAAAATATCCACGGCACCATACATAGCCTGTAAAATCTGTGCACCCAGCACAGGAAGCATAAATTTCATCAATTTTTTCAGAATACTTCCTTCTGTAAAATTATTATCACTCATGTCCTTCCTATCTTCCTCTCATATCTGATCATTGCTTTGCTTTTGCAATCCGCCTCCGCTTGATTTCGCTATTTTACTTTAGCAATCCAATCCCACTTGATTTCATTACTTTACTTTTGTAATCCAATCACACTTAACTTCGTTGCTTTATTTTTGCAATCCAGCTTGACTTCCTTACTTCCAAAGCAATTCCCTGGTTTGTTTGATTTCTAACTTTTATCGAACAGAAGTATACCGCACTTTGCAGTGTCTCTGCAAGCACAAAATATTTTTTTGCTTCTCTTCCCTGTATTTTTTTCCATACAAAAAGGAATGTCTTTTGAAAAAATTTCTTCTCCAGACATTCCTTCGCATATTCCTTAGCAAATTTCTAAGTAGATTTTCAAGTAGCTTTTTAAGTACTTCTCAGTACGATTCTCTCTGCTTCTTTCTCCGTACATTCATTCCTCTGTTCATTTTCCGAAGCCTGTATCTTTAATTTTAAACCATTAAGTATACGAAATAAGCAGCATATCCAACCAACATAAGAATTCCTGCGGTACGATTTAATCTCTGTTTTCTAAAACTGCATACCCACAATAAGATTGCCGCTGCTGCCGCAATCAGCATATCAATCCGAAATCCCTGTGCAAACGGAATTGTTGTTACCAGCGATGATGTTCCGACAACAAATAAAATATTAAAGATATTGCTTCCGACAATATTTCCGATTGCGATATCTGCATTGCCTTTTCGAGCGGCCATCACCGAAGTAAATAATTCCGGCAGAGACGTTCCCAATGCGACAATTGTCAGTCCGATAAAACGTTCACTCAAACCAATGATTTTTGCAATATAAGTCGCTGCATCTACCGTGACATCACTGCCCCATACGATCAAAACCAAACCGATCACCGTCAGTGCCAGAAGCTTCCACCAGGAAGATGTCTGCGATTCTTCCTCTACTTCTTCCGGATTGTTTTTCGCCATAAAAAACAAATACACAAAGTAAGCCAGAAAAACCGCCCATAAAATCAAGCCGTCCGTAAAAGAAACGCTTCCATCCCAGCCAAGTCCCAGCAATAAAAAGGTAATTGCGATCATAGCGGGGATTTCGATTTTTACCGTTGATTTTGCAACTGCTAATGTCGTAATGCAGGCTGAAATTCCTAAAATAATCAGCACATTTAAAATATTACTGCCGACAATATTTCCGATTGTAATATCTGCATTGCCTTTTAATGCGGCGGTAATACTAACTGCCGCTTCCGGTGCACTCGTTCCCATTGCCACAATTGTCAAACCAATGACCAGCTGCGGAATCCCAAACTTCGCTGCAATACCAGCTGCTCCGTCCACAAACCAGTCGGCGCCTTTTACTAACATCACAAAACCAAGCGCCAACAATAAAATCTGAATTACCAATGTCATAATGATCTCCTCCTATTGGATACGATATCTCCTGATACCATGATTTGCAGCACGAGCATAAATACAATAAAACTATTTACTGTATTTTGCTCGTTCTCGCAGCAGTTGCCAAGCTTTTGTGCTTGCACAGGTTCCAGTTCGTTACCTGCCGAGCTTCCAACACATTACCTGCACAGCTTGAAGTCGTTACCTGCACAAAAAAAGCGAGACTTCTGCTGCAGTTTCTTACAACAAAAGTCTCGCTGCTTACTTACAAAACCGGATATTCCATCTAAGACCTTGGCTTGTCTGGAAAATCGTACTGACGACTTTGTAAACACGGCTGTTTTCACAAGCCGTGCCAGCTACTCCCTTTTCATGTTTGTTCAAATATAGCACTAGTGAAAAACACTGTCAAGAAAATAATCCAAAATTTTAATTTTTTTAGCACAATCCTAATAAAGTTATTTGCATATTTCCTGTAAAGTAATCTAAACCCTACAGACTGGTATACTCTCGATTTTCCAGATAAACCAAGGCGGCTCCCAGAGCAGTTGCATACTCTGCATACTCCGGTACATGAAATCTAACCCGAAACATTTCTTCAAAATCACGTGTCACCCGGTCGCAATGCGGTAACTTGGCCAAATTGCCGATCAGAACAAAATCTTTGATCTCACTGTTTAATGCAGACAAAACGGCTGCTTTTCCAATGCATTGAATTACCATATTCACAATCCCGATTGCAATATCTTCCTGCGCTACGGTTCCCCGCACTTTTCCAAAATTAGAAGCCGTTGCCTCCATCGGCAGATCGGTTAATTCTGTATGTGAAATATCCTTAATCTGCAGATCTACACGTGTGATATCACCTTTCTCTGCAAGAGCCATGATTTCCTTCATCTCAGAAGTTCCCAACATCAGACTGGCAAGACCAATGATCGTTCCGCCGCCTACACCAATTCCACCAATATGACGGATTCCCTGTTCATCCACCTGTACCAGAGACGTTCCCGTTCCCATACTGACTACGATCTGTCGATCCAAACCAGTAAAATACCTTCCACCTAGACCATCTGCGATAAATTCATCTGCCCTGGATGTCGGCAAACCATACAAACGCTGATTCACGCCAGAACTTCCTACTCCTGTAATCATAATATGTTCGATCTGACGAAGCTCAATCTGATTTTCATACATGAACTTTCCCAGCGCCCCAAACAGCGAAGCAATTGGATCACTGGCTTTTACTGAAACCGGCTGTTTCATCTCACCGTGCTCCATGCCAATGATTTTTGTTGTACTGCCGCCTATATCAATTCCA
The DNA here is from genome assembly GCA_964613155.1 of uncultured Lachnospiraceae bacterium. GTDB lineage: Bacteria > Bacillota > Clostridia > Lachnospirales > Lachnospiraceae > TWA4. The sequence goes on from CAZTHP010000058.1 coordinate 4,974, forward strand.
AGAACAATCCCCATATCTGCTTACTAAATCTCCTCATTATTTGGTACTCCCCATGCCGCTTTCCATACCGCTTTTCTGTGGAGTTGCTGTGCACATTTCCAGCAATATATAACCCATCTTACTAGCAACGTGTCAACGCATTTCCCAACGATATATCAACACATCTTACTGGAAACGTGTCAACACATCTCCCAACGATATATCAACCCATCTTACTAGCAGCGTGTTAAGGCATCTCCCAGCAACATATCAATCATCTTACTGGAAACGTATCAACACATCTTACTGGAAACGTGTCAACGCATCTTCATAGAAAACAAACCGTATCTGAATACCACTATTCTCCTGGTAAAATCCGCCCTTACCAAATTTCTCCAGGGTACTGCATATCCCATTCTTTGCGCAGCTGCGTCATGATCGCCATAACGTCCATACTGTCTGAAAGATGCATACGCTCGACATCACCTTTTAAAATGGCAGCTTCCATATCTTCCATCTCGTACTGCAACGCGCAGGTCGTTTCGCCAAGCTGGATTTCCTGACGTTCTCCCGTTACCGCATCGACCCAAACTCCATGATCTCAAAATAGCCTTTTTCACAGCTGATCATTGCCCGTTTGGGCTGCTTCGAATGCATACTCAGCGCAACGGTTGCCATCTGCCCTTCCTGATTCATCAGCAAAATGGTTGCCTGTTCGTCAGAACCGGTCGGCGAAGGACGCATCTGACTGACAATCTGTCCCGGCTGACAATTCATAAAAGTCTGAACCAGGCTTAAAGCGTACACGCCAATATCCAAAAGCGCTCCGCCAGCTAATTCCATATTAAAGAAACGATTGTTCATGTCATACTCTTTAAAACTGCCAAAATTAACCGTAATCATCTGCACCCGGCCCGTTTCTCCGCTCTGCACAAGCTCACGCAGCTTTCGATACAGCGGCATATGCCAAATGGTCATCGCTTCTGCCAAAATCAGCTGCTTTTTCCGCGCCAAATGAACCATTTCGTCCAATTCCCGGCTATTTAAAGTAATCGACTTCTCTACCAAAAGATGTTTGCCATTTTCCAGGGCTTTTTTCATAAATTCATAGTGCGTATTATGTGGTGTTGTCAAATAAATCACATCCACTTCTGGATCAGTAAACATCTCCTCAAACGCATCATAAACCTTTTCTACACCGTATTTCTTGGCAAAGAGCACTGCTTTTTCATAAGTACGGTTTCCCACTGCATACAAATGTTTCCCCATCGCCTGCAGTGCAGAAGCCATTTCATTTGCAATGACACCAGTTCCTAAAACCGCCCAATTTAAAGAACGTTTTGTTTGGAAATCTTCTCCTAAACGAAATGCCTGTTCCAAATTCAGCCCTGCTTCTAAAGGAATCTGCATTTCTGTAGGAGCAGTCTCCAATGATCTCCATTCTTTTTGCGACATCCAATCGCCTCCCTGTATTATTACATTTCTTCGCTCATCTTCGCCAGTTTTGCAGCCTGATCTGCTGCGATCAGACTGTCGATTACTTCATTCAGATCGCCATCCATGATCGAATCAATTTTATACAGCGTCAATTTAATACGGTGTTCGGTTACACGACCCTGCGGGAAGTTGTAAGTACGGATTTTTTCTGAACGATCACCGGTACCAATCTGGCTTCTTCTTGCTTCTGCTTCTTCGCTCTGTTTTTTCGCCTGCTCCAGATCATATAAACGAGAACGCAGTACTTTTAAAGCCTTATCCTTATTCTTCAGCTGCGATTTTTCATCCTGACAGGAAATTACGATACCGGTCGGGATATGAGTCAAACGAACCGCAGAGTCCGTCGTGTTGACACACTGACCACCATTACCAGAAGCACGGAATACATCAAATTTGATATCATTCATATCAATCTCTACATCCACTTCTTCCGCTTCCGGCATAATCGCTACTGTACTGGTTGATGTATGAATACGTCCGCCGGATTCGGTCTCCGGTACACGCTGTACACGGTGTACACCGCTTTCGTATTTCAGCTTGGAATATGCACCCTGACCAGAAATCATAAATACAACTTCTTTAAAACCGCCAATACCATTTTCATTGACACTGACCATCTCTGTCTTCCAGCGATTCCGTTCTGCATAACGGGAGTACATACGATATAATTCTGCTGAGAACAGCGCAGCTTCGTCTCCACCTGCACCGGCACGGATTTCTACAAATACGTTCTTATCATCATTCGGATCTTTCGGCAGAAGTAAAATCTTTAACTGCTGCTCCAGATCTTCAATACGCTTCTTCGCATCAGACAATTCCTCTTTCAGCATCTGGCGCATTTCTTCGTCATTTTCTTCTTCCAGCATAGAAACACTGTCTTCTACGTCCTGCTTTGCCTGTTTATAAGAGGTGTAAGCTTCTACGATCGGTGCAAGATCTGCCTGATCTTTCATCAGCTTACGGTAACGATCTTTATCCTCTGCTACATAAATGCTGTTCAGTTCCTGCATAATTTCTTCATAATGAATCAGTATATCTTCTAATTTATCAAACATAGCAATTCCTTTCCTCTACTCCATGAATGAATCAAACCTTTGCTGCACAAAATGTTTCAACTCATCGCTACTTATCTATTTTCCTTATATGCCGTTACCACACGATCCAATCCCGCCAAATCTTTCAGCACCTGAATCTGTGTATAACCGCATGCTTTTAAAATTCCCGGTACGCTTTCGCCCTGATCGCAGCCAATCTCCAACAGCAATCTGCCGCCATTTCGCAAAAACCGCCATCCATCTTCTGCCAGTTTCCGATAAAAATACAGCCCATCCTCTGTTCCGTCCAGCGCCATACGGGGTTCATGATCCCGTACTTCCGGCATTAATTCTTCAATCTCTGCACTTTTAATATACGGGGGATTCGAAACGATTATATCAAATTCCTTCGTATCTGGCAACGATTCAAACAAATTACTGCGGATCATCTGTACGTTTCCCTGACAAAGTGTCTGATTGTTTTTTTCAGCAACCTGCAAAGCATCCTCTGAAAGATCAACCGCCATAATCTGGCAGGGAATCTTTTGTTCCTTGGCCATACAAGCCAAACTGACAGCAATACAGCCCGATCCTGTGCACATATCCAAAATCCTCAGGGACGGAACAGATTTTTGCCTCGTCTCCATCGGCTCTAGTTTTTGCTTGCTTTCTATCGGTTGTGAGATTTTTTCTGTTTTTTGTTTGCTTTCTATCGGCTGTGAAATCGACTCCAAATGACGCGCCATCTCCTGCATCGTTTGAAATGTTTCTTCCACCAGCACTTCTGTATCAGCTCGTGGAATCAGTACATGTTCATTCACAGCAAATTCATATGCCATAAACGGCGCAGACCCTGTAATCTGCTGCAGCGGGATTCTCGTCGAACGTCTTTGAATCCATTTTTCATACTGCATCGCTCGATCGGCATCACACGTCTGATTCATCACCATATAATAGGAAGCTTTGCTCATCTGAAAGACTTCAGAAAACAAAAGCCATGCATCCTGCGCCGCTTCTTCAATTCCCGCTGCGAAAAGGCTGACTTCTCCCTGTTTTAAACAATCCCGATAATTCATAAACTCTTACCTGAAATCCTTTCATTTCTGCCAGTTGACTTCCCTCTGACATCTTGTTATTCTTCTTTTGACAGATTTTTTTCCTGCCAGTCTTTCCAATCAAATACTGCCTCAACTGCTTCAATCGCTACTTCGATCATGCTGTCATCCGGTTCTCTCGTGGTCAGATTCTGCAGCAGTAATCCCGGCTTACTGATCAAATCCACTAGAAAATGATCACTATTTCCTGCCAAACGTAAAACCTCATACGAAATTCCCGCTACTACTGGAACCAGTAAAATACGACTGAACATACGCATCCACACCGTTTCGGTATGAACAAACATAAACAAAATAATACTAATAATCATGACAAACAGTAAAAAACTCGTTCCGCAGCGCTTGTGCTGTTTAGAACTGCTGCGGACATTTTCCACCGTTAACGGCAGCCCATGTTCAATACAATTGATACACTTATGTTCTGCACCATGATACATAAAAACCCGGCGAATATCTTCCATCATAGAAATCAAGATTACATACAGGATAAAGAGCAAAATCCGCAAAATTCCCTCAGCTGCTGACAGCAAAAAGGATGATTTTACCACTTTTCCCAAAAGTCCTGCTAAAAAAGCAGGCAGCACCATAAAAATTCCAACCGCCAGACAAATAGATAAACAAACCGTCAGACTCATCAACAATTTTTCTGCGGTCTCTGCGGAAAAATGCCGTTCCACCCATCCAGGTTTTTGTTCATTCTCCTCCTCGTCTTCATAAAAAGACGCGGACCAGGTTAAAGTCTTCATTCCCAAAACCATCGAATCTATAAAATTAAATACACCACGGAGCAATGGCAGCGAAAGTATACGATTCTTCCCTGTCATCGAGTGATATTCTTCTTTTAGCACTTCGATCGTTTGGTCTTCTTTTCTTACTGCCACCGCATAGACATCTTGATTCTTCATCATAATGCCTTCTATTACCGCCTGGCCTCCTATTCCTGATGATTTCATCTTTTCAAATCCTTTCCAGCTTGCATGAATCAATCACATTTTTCAGATTCCTTCCAGCCTTTATGAATCGATCCATTTCGCTTTTCAGTTTTCTTTCAGCTTTTATGAATCGATCCCTTCACCTTCGTATCATTTCCGAATCCTTTTCGCAGATACGAAAAAAGTTGAGACCCCGAAAGATCTCAACTTCTATTTATCACACAATATTCAGCAGCAATGTACTTTATGCACATACTCTGCGCCAAAACACTGACACTGTCCGCTGAGTCATCAGACACATCTGCCTATGAAAAAACTCAAAAAACAGATTATTTTGTACCGTATTTACGATTGAATTTATCGATACGACCACGTGCTGCAATTGCTTTCTGCTGTCCTGTGTAGTAAGGATGGCATTTGGAGCAGATTTCTACGTGGATGCTTTCCTTTGTAGAACCTGTTACAAATTCGTTACCGCAGTTGCAAACAACTTTTGCCTGATAATATTTAGGATGAATTCCTTCTCTCATGTCGACACCTTGTACCTTTCCTGATGGTTCCAACCATCACTAACTTGAAATTTCTAAATTGTGATGTCTGCTCCAGCAGACTTATTTGTTGCAAATCTGGCACATGACCAAATCAAACCATTTCATATGATAGCATAAAGTATCCTGAATTGCAAGCAGTTTTTCCGTTTCTAAAACAGCATTTTTCCAGCTTCTAAAACGGCATTTTTCCGTTTCCAAAGCAGCAATTTTTTCGTTTTCAAAATAGCATTTTCCCATTTTTTAAACGATTTTTTCCTGCTTGTGCCGGTTTCAAAGACAAAATCAGGAAAAGGCGATTTTGTCAATCAATTTTTTATACGAAAATCGGATTTTGAAAAATCAGTTTCTTTTACCGATCAGAACTCAAAGATAAATTTACAAGGCTCCTTACACCACCCAAAAGCAGTGAGATTCTACCTATACAAACGAAATGATTTCTTTATAAAATCGGAAAGTTTTTGATCAGGAATTTCCCAAATTCGGCAGTGCTTTCATATTACGGATTACATCAACCATTTTTCCACAATCCTTGGTACGTCCCATCAAATTAATAATACGCTCTGTCGCTTCCTCCGGTTTCATAGTATTTAGATTCTTTCGGATAATGCGCATAGCTTCTTGCTCCTCTGCGGTCAGAAGCAGATCATCTCGCCTCGTACCGGATTTCAGCAGATCAATTGCAGGGAAAATACGACGTTCTGACAGTTTCCGATCCAAAACAATTTCCATATTACCGGTTCCCTTAAATTCTTCAAATACAACATCATCCATACGGCTTCCAGTGTCCACTAATGCAGTTGCCAAAATCGTTAAACTGCCGCCATTTCTCATATTACGAGCTGCACCAAAGAATTTTTTCGGAAAATGCAGTGCTGCCGGGTCTAGACCACCGGAAAGGGTTCGTCCACTGGCGGTTACCGTTAAGTTATAGGCACGTGTCAGACGCGTAATGCTGTCCAACAGAATCATAACATCATTTCCATGCTCCACTAAACGTTTTGCACGTTCCAAAACCATTTCTGAAACCCGTTTATGATGTTCCGGCAGTTCGTCAAATGTCGAATAGATTACTTCGACATTCGGACCTTCAATATATTCTTTGATATCAGTTACTTCTTCCGGACGTTCATCAATCAGCAAAATAATGATGTGTACCTCCGGATGATTGGTTTTTACCGCATGTGCAATCTGCTTTAACAGAGTTGTCTTACCTGCTTTCGGCGGTGATACGATCATACCACGCTGTCCTTTTCCAATCGGTGAAAATAAATTCATAATACGCATTGCATTGTTGCAGTCCGGTGTCTCCAATTGCAGGCGGCTGTTCGGGAAAATCGGGATCAAACTTTCAAATGCCGGACGTTTTGCTGCATTTTCCGGTTTTTCGCCATTAATTTGCTTAATATATAACAATGCCGGATATTTTTCATTATACTGCGAAATTCTAATCGCACCCTGCACCATATCCCCTGTTTTCAAATTAAAACGACGAATTTGAGACGGCGATACATATACATCCCGTTCGCCCGTCAAATAATTTTCACTTCGAATAAAACCATAACCACCATCTGGATTAATTTCCAAAATACCATTTGCAATCTGTCCACTATCCAGGCTCTCTAATTCTTCTGCTTTCGTCGTTACTTTACGTGAATTTTCATGACCTGCAAAATCACGATTATTTTCATCATTTCCATAATTCCGGTTGTTCAAACCATCTCCGTTGTTTCCGTAATTCCGGTTATTCGAACCATCTCCGTTATTTCCATAATTCCGGTTGTTCAAACCATCTCCGTTGTTTCCGTAATTCCGGTTATTCGAACCATCTCCGTTGTTTCCGTAATTCCGGTTGTTCGAACCATCTCCGTTGTTTCCGTAATTCCGGTTATTTGAACCATCTCCGTTATTTCCGTAATTCCGGTTAAAACGATGCTCGTTCGTGTGGGAGATTCGATTGTCATTGTTATTTCGGGAATCTCCGTTATTTCGATTATCATTTACAAAATTCCGATTGTAGCGATACACACGTCCGCCATTTTGTGCAGTTCCTCTGTTTTCAATTCCGCGATTTTCGATTCCTTTTCCTTCCACTTCTCTCTTTTCAATTTCCCTGCTTTCGCTTTCGTTCTTTTCGACACCTTTGTATTCACTCTCTTTTTTGGTGATTTCCTTACTTTTGATTTCTTTCTTTTCGCTTTCTATTTTCTTGCTTTCGCTTTCCCTTTTTTCGATTCCTTTGCTTTCGCTTTCTCGCTTTTCGGTTCCCTTGCTTTCTCTCTTTTCGCTTTCTGTTTTCTTGCTTTCGCTTTCTCGCTTTTCGATGCCCGTATTTTCGCTTTCTTTCTTTTTCGTTCTCTTATTTTCGCTTTCTGTTTTCTTATTTTCGTTTTCTTTCGCTTCTATTTCACTAGGTGCTGCTGTCTGATTTTCCTCTTGTTTCCCTGATACCTCTTTTGTTTGTACGGTTTTTGTTCTTGCAGTTCGGGTTCTTTTTTGTTTCTTTTTTTCTTCGCTGCTTTTTATTTCTTCCGTTCCTGCAGCTTCATGGGATAATTCCTTTCCCTGTACTTCTTCACTTACGATTTTTTCGCTTCCATTTCCCTGTTCGTTGCTGCTTCCCTGTTCGCTTTTATTTTCCTGTTCGATTAAATTTTGTAAAATTTCAACTAATTCTGATTTTCGGATAGATGCAATATGCTTTACTCCACGTTCTTTTGCCATCGCACGCAATTTTACAAGCGGAAGTGATGATAAATTTTCCTGCATAAACTTAGATTCTCCTCTTTTAAATAATGGGTTTTGAAATTCGAATATTACTAAATTTTGAGTAGTCATTCTGAGCTGAGGGCAAAAACACGCTGTGTTTGCTTAACTCTGAATGATTACAATTTTGAAATGAAAAATCATATAATTCGGACTCATTTGGACTCAGCACTCTATTTTCTGCTGATATAAAGATTTACAGCATTTATTATAACACACCATTACGCTCTGTTCAAGTAAAATGTAGTGCTTGATTTCAACTCGCATTCCTGTTAAAATGAATGGCAGACATACTGCGGTCATTCAAGACGTAATATTTGCGTTCTGAAGGATTCGCTGATCCGTTTTCTGCAAAGACACATACAGATAGCGAAGTATCTGGAAGAAGGCTTCTGGCTTTCTTTTTAATGCTTTGTTTTTATAAAACGGAATCTTTGATGAAACATATACGGGGGTAGATTTCCATGACGGAACCGTTAACTTTGTATAAACTGATGATCCTTTACATGCTGAAGCAGGTTCAGTTTCCTTTAACCAACTCACAGATGCTCAGTTTTTTTCTGGATCACGAATATACAGATTATTTTACTTTTCAGCAGGCTGTAAATGAACTCGTTTCTGCCAATCTGATCTTATCAGAAAGCCGCCACCATTCTTCTCATTACACGATCACAGAAGCTGGTGAGGAGACCTTATCCTATTTTTGTTCCAATATTTCACAGGCGATCATTGATGAAATGGACACGTTTCTGCGTAACAATCAAGTGAAATTACGCAATGAATCCGGTATTACCTCAGAGTACTATAAAAGCGGCCAGGAATACACGGTCCGTTGCCAGGTGAAAGAAGGACGCAATTTATTATTTGCAGTCGAAATCTCCGTTCCCAACAAGGAACAAGCGATTGCAATCTGTAATAACTGGACGAAAAGCAGCCAGGATATTTATTCCTTTGCTGTCCAGTCATTATTTAAGTCCTGAGATCAGATTTTTCTAACCAGAAGGACAGGTTTTTGGGACTGCTGCTGAACCAATCCACTTATCAAACATCCATTTATTTATACAGGAGGACCTATTTTGATCATTAAATCTGTAAATCTTGAAACAGTGTGCGGTATTACCAGTACACTTCCTACCCATACAATTCCGGAATTTGCATTTGCCGGAAAGTCAAATGTGGGCAAATCTTCTTTGATCAATGCCCTTTGCAATCGAAAATCATATGCGAGAACTTCTTCTTCACCGGGAAAAACGCAGACGATCAACTACTATAATATTAATGAAGCGATGTATTTTGTTGACCTTCCTGGATATGGTTATGCAAAAGTATCCAAAGAAGAACGGGCAAAATGGGGTGTCATGATTGAACGTTATCTGCACCAGTCTCCGTCTCTGAAAGCAGTCTTTCTGCTGGTAGACTGCCGTCACGAGCCTTCTGCCAATGACCAGAATATGTACGACTGGATTGTTCAGAATGGATTTTATCCCATCGTAATCGCTACAAAAGCGGACAAGTTGAAACGCAGTCAGTATCAGAAGCAAATCTCTGTCCTTCGAAAGGGACTTGGACTTCGCCAGGAAGATAAACTGATTCTCTTTTCTTCCGAATCCAAGATGGGACGCGATGAATTATATGCTGTTTTAGATGCTTTTATGGAAGAAATTTAATCATTCTCTTTTCCATTTTTATCGCTTACCTGTTTGTTTCCTTGTGCGATCCAATCAAGAGTCACGAAATGAATGAAATCTAAACAAAGAGGAATCTCTCAAAAGATGGCTTCAAAAATGGATTTATTCCAAACTTCATCGAAACAGATTGTTCCAGAAAGGCTCTCCGGTCAGCAGCTTAAAACTGACCGGAGAGCCTTTTTCTTTTCCATCTTTGCAAATGGCATATTGTTTCCATTAATCTCTTTGAATCGCTGCTTTAATTTCCAGAGATTTTTCTTCGCTGACCAACAGCTTGATCAATTCTAATCCAAGATCGATCGCATAGCCCAATCCACGGCAGGTTGTAATCGTTCCGTCGGTTACTACACCATCTGTGACATGTTCTGCACCATAAAGCTTGTCTTCAAATCCAGGATAGCAAGTTGCTTTTTTCCCTTCCAACAGATGAAGTTCGCCTAATACGCTGGGTGCTGCACAAATCGCTGCAATTCTTCTGCCGTCTGCTGCTGCCCGCTTCACTGCATCCACTACATATTTCGATTCACCCAGATAACGAGTTCCAGGCATTCCACCGGGTAAAAAGAGCAGATCTGCCGAAGCTGCATCCAAATCTTTTGCCAAAATATCTGCACCGATGAAAATACCATGTGTTCCCTTGATTTTTTTCGATTCATGAATCGAAGCTAAAGTAACTTCTACTCCTGCCCGACGCAATACATCTACAACAGCTAAACATTCCACTTCTTCTAATCCATTTGCCAGATACGCGATTACTGATGCCATAATGATATTCCTTTCCTGTGTTTGATATCCCATCTGTTTAAGCCCTGCTTTCTGCTGGATTTCTCATCCATATGCGATATCTACTCTATATTTTCTCTCCAATTCCAATTGAACATCTACTCAGTATTTCCCATCCAATCCCTATTGGACATCTACTCAGTATTTCCCAT
>CAZTHP010000058.1:15567-17669 GCA_964613155.1 uncultured Lachnospiraceae bacterium
TCTACTCAGTATTTCCCATCCAATCCCTATTGGACATCTACTCAGTATTTCCCATCCAATCCCTATTGGACATCTACTCAGTATTTCCCATTCAATCCCTATTGGACATCTACTCAGTATTTCCCATTCAATCCCTATTGAACATCTACTCAGTATTTCCCATCCAATCTCTATTGAATATCTATGCTGTAGTTCCTATCCACTTAATCTTTGCACTCTATGGATACCCTTTTTTTGGAAAAGGCACCTGAATTTCCATCCAGATGCCTGCTCCTATTTCTTATTTGGACAGATGGTAACTTATGCGTTTACTTTTACACCTAATGTTACTTTATGTCCGTTGATATTCCATTCTTTGCTGTAGCCATCTACGGAACCGGTTACAATTTCATCTGCCAGAACATATCCTTTTACTTCGTCTGCATGTTCTGTCAGCAGTGTTTCTACCTCCGCATTGTTTGCGGCATAGATCACAATGTGATCGGTTACCTGGAAATCGGCTTCCTTACGCATTGTCTGAATCTTGCTTGCAACTTCACGAAGCATACCTTCTTTTACCAGTTCAGGTGTCAGATTGGTATCCAGTACAACGGTAATATTTTTGTCCTGCTCCGATACAAAGCCAGGAATCTGTGCGGTATCGATCAGCAGATCTTCTTTGCCTAAAATAATTTCGGTGCCATCTGCTTCGAATTTCAAAACACCAGATGCATTCAGTTCATCCATTGCCTGATTGCCATCCAATTCTGCTAACAGAGCTTTGATCTTGCCTAACAGCTTACCATATTTCGGTCCTACCGTACGCATCTGCGGTTTAAAGCTGTAGGAAGTAAAGGCTCTTACATCATCGGTAAATGTAATCTTCTTGACGTTCAGCTCATCTGAAATGATTGACTGATAATATTCAGGCAGAACGACTTCGCTCTTTACAAACATCTGGCCAATCGGCTGTCTGTTCTTGATATTAGCTCCATTTCTGCATGCACGTCCCATTACAACGACTTTCAGAACAGTTTCCATATAATTTTCCAGTTCTGTATCAATATATTCTTCCTGTACTTCCGGGAAGTCACACAGATGAACACTAATCGGTGCAGAAGAATCAATAGAGCAAACCAGATTTCTATAAATCTGTTCGGTCATAAACGGAATCATCGGTGCTGCTGCTTTTGCGATCGTGACTAAAGCAGTGTATAAAGTCATATACGCATTCACCTTATCCTGCGGCATTCCTTTTGCCCAGAAACGTTCTCTGCTGCGTCTTACATACCAGTTACTCATATCATCTACGAATTCTTCCAGCAGTCTTGCAGCTTCCGGAATCCGGTAAGAAGCCAGATTTGCATCAACGCCTTTTACAACCAGATTCAGTTTTGACAGGAGCCATTTATCCATAACGGATATTCTAATGTGTATTTTGTTGCATCAAATTCATCAATATTCGCATACAGTACGAAGAAAGCATAGGTATTCCACAGAGTACCCATGAATTTTCTCTGTCCTTCTGTTACCGCATCATCGTGGAAACGTTTCGGCAGCCAGGGTGCGGAACTAGTGTAGAAATACCAGCGGATTGCATCAGCACCATGCTGATTCAGTGCTTCCATCGGATCGACTGCATTGTTCTTTGATTTTGACATCTTCTGACCGTTCTTATCCTGAACATGTCCCATGACGATAACATTTTTAAAAGGTGCTTGATCAAAGATCAGAGTCGAAATTGCTAACAGAGAGTAAAACCATCCTCGTGTCTGGTCAACTGCTTCAGAAATGAAGTCTGCCGGGAACTGTGCCTGGAACAAGTCTTCATTTTCAAAAGGATAATGGTGCTGTGCAAACGGCATGGAACCGCTGTCATACCAGCAGTCGATTACTTCCGGTACACGGTGCATTTCTTTTCCGCAGTCCGGACACTCGATCGTAACCGCATCAATATAAGGACGATGCAGTTCAATCTCATCCGGGCAGTTTTTGGACATTTCTTTCAGTTCTGCAATACTTCCGATCGCATGTCTCTTACCACATTCACATTCCCAGATATTTAAAGGAGTTCCCCAATAACGGTTACGGCTCAGACCCCAGTCCTGAACATTTTCCAGCCA
>CAZTHP010000059.1:0-16743 GCA_964613155.1 uncultured Lachnospiraceae bacterium
GCCTACGGGAGTTTAGTTCAAGCTAAACTCCTTCAATTAACCACTAAACAGATTAGATTATGAATAAACCAAGATGGACACTCTTTGTCGTCAGAGGTGGCGAGAGAGAGGAAGGAACAGACAGACAAGCAGACAATCTCGAAGAAGCAGAGAAGATTGCCCTGGAAGAAGCAGAAAAGATGGCAGTTGTAACAACAGACAGCAATCTGAATGTGCGCAAAAAACCTTCCACAGACAGCAGTATCATCACGAAGATCAGTACTGAAGAACGCTATGAAGTACAGTCAGTTAAAAAAGGCTGGGTAAAGATTTCATTAGACGGACTGACCGATGAAGAGGGCGATGAAATGGATGCAGCAGGTTATATTTCAGCAGATTACTGCGATGTGAAATATGCATTAAAAGCTGCAGTGAAGTATACACCATTAGAAGAAGGCGGAACCAGTGCGTATACCTCTACAAGAGCAAGCTTATGTAACTATGCTTGTCAATTTGTAGGAAATCCTTACGTATGGGGCGGCACCAGCCTGACAAATGGTGCGGATTGTTCCGGTTTTGTTCTTTCGGTATTTGCCAAATACGGTGTATATCTACCTCATTCTTCCCGTGCGCAGGCATATTGCGGCACCAGCATTTCATCCTCTCAGATGAAACCGGGTGATTTGGTATTTTACGGCAGTGGTGTGATCGATCACGTAGCCATCTATATTGGAAATGGCATGATCGTTCATGCAGCAAATACCAGACGTGGTATTGTAATCAACAGCTGGAACTATATGACACCCGTTAAAATTGTAAATGTATTAGGAAATTAATTTGAATAGGAATTAATTTGAAATTGATTTAAAAATAATTTAAAAAGATAAAATGTTGAGGATTGATGCCTTAACAGGATAATGAAAAGCATGCTTGACCTGAATTCAAGCATGCTTTTTTTGTAAAAATCTTAAAAAAGTATAAAATACGAATATATGTTTGATTTTTAAACTTACATGTGTTATAGTGGGACTAGATTACAAACGATGGTGTGAAAAGCCAACTCCTTTGGGGTAGGATGAATATCACTATTGATTTTGAACGACTATGTGTATGTTACAGGCAGAGATTATTTAAGGAATGTGAGGATGAATGAATGTCATTACAATTGATCGTGGGTTCAGCAGGCAGTGGAAAGACGACCTGGCTGAATCAATATATGATTGAAGAATCAATCCAGAATCCGGAGAAGACGTATCTGATTCTGGTTCCAGAGCAGTTTACGATGGAGACGCAGCGGATGATCGTGCAGTCTCATCCGAGAAACGGGATGCTGAATCTGGATGTGTTAAGTTTTGTTCGTTTAGCCCATAAAGTATTTGCAGAGATGGGCTGTGAAGATTATGTGGTTTTAGATGATATGGGAAAGTGCGTTCTTTTACAGAAGGCCGCCTTAAAGCAAGCGGATTCTTTGCCAGTATTTGGGCGCAATCTAAAAAAACGAGGTTTTATCAGTGAACTGAAATCCATGCTTTCGGAATTGTATCAGTACGGGATTTCGCCGGAGCAATTAGAAACTGCGAAAGGACAGCTTCCAACCCGTTCGATCCTTTCTGGAAAATTAGGTGATATGATTGCGGTATATCGGGCTTTTATTGGAGAATTAGAGGAGAAGACTATCACAGCAGAAGAAATTCTTCCCTTGATGTGCCGTTTTCTGCCGGAGTCGATGCTGGTTCGCCAGGCTGTGATCGCATTAGATGGTTTTACGGGCTTTACACCGGTTCAGTATCAGGTATTGCGCTTGCTTTTGCAGTGTGGCGCAAAGGTATTGATCACGGTGACGGCAGATCCTTTGATGGATTATCGAAAGGAGTTAGCACCGCATGAATTGTTTCATTTAAGCCACCATACAGTGCATGCTTTATTAGAATTAGCCAAGGAGCAGGAAATCGAAGTAGACCCGGATATCTGTTTCTTTCGGAATTCACAGGAGTGTGCACTTGCTGCCAGGAGAGATGCACAGCATTCCGTAGGTGAAAGCAAAGAAACACGGTTCATGAGTACTGATGGAAATGACGGTATTGAGGCACAGCCGCTGACACGGCAATTACAGGTTGCAGAGAGAAATCGTTTTACGAAAGCACCGCAGCTGGCTTTTTTGGAGCAGCATATTCTGCGGTATGGCAAGTGGCGTTATGTAGACGATGAAAAATCAGGTACACTGGATTCTTTGCAGATGTGCGTATACACGTCTCCAGCCCAGGAGGTCTGCAATATTTGTGAAGAAATTTATAATCTTGTGATGAATCGAGGTTATCGTTACCGGGAAATTGCAGTTATTACGGGAAATCCGGAGCGATATGCCCCTTTGTTTAAGAAAGAACTGCAATATTATGGGATTCCTTTTTTCATCGATCAGAAAAACAGCTTAATGCATCATCCTTTGACGGAATATATAGGTGGCTTATTTGAAGTGATCAATCGGGATTTTTCTTATGAAAGCGTTTTCCGTTTGTTGAAATGCGGTTTGGGGAATTGTTCCAGGGAAGATCGCGATTATCTGGAGAATTATGTGATTGCGTTGGGAATCCGCGGTCATAAAAAATGGGGAGAAACCTGGAAAAAACCGCGCCGCCGCGGTAAAAATGTTGATTTTGAACGTTTGAATCAGATTCGAGAGCAGGTAGCAGTTCCGCTGCTTTCTTTGCGGGAACGCTGGAAAGAGAAAGGGGTGACGGTTCGCAGCCGGATTGAGACTCTGGTACAGTTTTTACAAGAAGAAAAGATTGAAGAACAGCTGATGCAGCAAAGGCAGGTGTTTTTAGAGCAGGGTGAGATTCTTTTAGCAGGAGAATACGAACAGGCATATGAACGCGTCATGGAATTGCTGAATGAAATTCAGGCTTTGATGGGCAATGAAGTGATGAGCCTGCAGGATTTTGCCGTTTGTTTTGACAGTGGAATGGAAGAAATTCGTGTAGGCCTGATACCGGCTTGTACGGATCGTTTATTAGTAGGAGATATGGAGCGTACGCGATTAAGTGGTGTTAAGGTTTTATTCTTTGCCGGAGTGAATGAAGGACAAGTTCCGAAGAATACTTCTGGAGGCGGGATTTTTACCGATTATGATCGTGAAAAATTGCTTTCCTGTGAGATCGAGTTGGCACCGACAGGTCGTATGAGCAGTTTTCAGGATCGATTTTATCTTTATTTGGCGCTGACACGCCCTTCTGATCATTTATATATTTCTTATGTTAAGAACGATGGAGAAGGTAAAGCGATGCGTCCTGCCTCCTGTTTAGGCGAGTTGACAGCCTATTATCCCGGTCTTCGGGTATTGGATGGTTCTGAAATCGAAAAGGAGATTGCGAAACGTTATAGTACAGAAGGAATCTGGCGTTATATGGTGCAAGGGCTTTCTGCACCGGAACAGTCGATGGCAGATCCTATCTGGATGCAGATTTATTGTTATTTTTATCAGACACAGAAGGAATCGGTTGTGTATCTGTTAAGAGCCGTTTTAGATGGTTATCAGGAAGAATCCTTGACAGAAGAACTTGCACAGCGTTTATATGGACAAGCTTTGCAGGCTAGTGTAAGTCGTTTGGAACAACAGGCGGCCTGCGCATTTTCACATTTTCTGCGTTATGGTCTGAAATTGGAAGAACGGGAAGTTTTCTCGTTTGAGACAACGGATATGGGAACGTTATTTCATTCTGCGCTGGAAAAGTATTTTAACAGGATCAAGGAAGAAGAGTTGGATATTTCTGCGATAGAAGAAACAAAGCGGAAGGAACTTGTGCATTCTTGTGTACAAGATGCAGCTAGAGAACAAGGGAATGAAGCTTTGCAGGATAATGCGCGCAATCGGTGGTTAGCAGGAAAATTGG
This sequence comes from uncultured Lachnospiraceae bacterium, assembly GCA_964613155.1. GTDB lineage: Bacteria > Bacillota > Clostridia > Lachnospirales > Lachnospiraceae > TWA4. Next base: position 3,870 of record CAZTHP010000059.1, read on the forward strand.
AGCGGATTACAGACCGTACGGTTTGGGCTTTAGGAGAACAGCTGAAAGAAGGCGGTTATGAGACGGATGGATGTGAAGTCATCTTTGATACAGAACATACAGAAGCATTTCAGATTCAGCTGACACCGGAATTACGGATGCTGTTGTCTGGAAGGATTGACCGGATCGATACGCGTCAGGAAGAAGATAAACTCTACGTGCGGGTAGTGGATTATAAATCAGGTAGTCGAACGTTCGATCTGGTATCGGTTTACTATGGACTGCAGATTCAGTTGGTATTTTACATGGAAGCGGTGCAGGAATGTTTTAAAAAGGAATATGCAGATACGCAAATCATTCCAGGTGGTGTACTGTATTACAATATTAAAGATCCGATTGTTGAGCGAAGCCCGGATATGCAGGACTTGGATGTCACACAGGCGATTTTGGATCAGCTTCAGATGAATGGTGTCGTTACGCGATCTTCTTTGGATCCACAGGAGCAGGAAAAACTCAAAGAAAAAAAGGCGGATCGAAAAACAGGTAAAATTGCAGTGGTACAGGATGAGCAGTTTGCAGCAATGCAAAATCATGTTCATGAAACGATTCGAACGCTCGGTTTAGAGATTATGCAGGGACAGATTTCGGTCAATCCGTATAAAAAAGGGCAGATGACCGCCTGTACCTGGTGTCGCTATCAAAGTATTTGCGGATTTGATCAGAAGCGGAGAGGATATGCCTATCGGAATCTGGCATCTATGTCCAAGGAAGAAGTTTGGGAGCGAATGATGGAAGATGAGGGAGAGGAAGAAGATGGAGAAAAAATGGACACCTCAACAGGAGCAGGCAATTAGTCTGCATGGACGAAATTTATTGGTCTCTGCTGCAGCGGGAAGTGGAAAAACAGCCGTTTTAGTAGAACGAATCATTCAGATGATCACACAAGATACGGGTGTCGATCTGGATCAATTATTGATCCTTACTTTTACTAGAGCAGCAGCGATGGAGATGAAAGAACGAATTGCAGCGATGCTGAATCGACTGCTGATGGAAAAGCCGGAAGATGAGCGGATTCAGAGACAGATTGCATTGCTGGGACATGCGAATATCACAACGATTGACAGCTTTTGTCTTCGTATTGTACGGGATTATTTTAGTGAATTGGATTTAGATCCAGATTTTCGAATCGGTGAAGAAGGAGAATTAACTCTTTTGCAGGCGGATTGTATGGCAGGAATGTTGGAATCTTGTTATGAAGCGGCGGAACCGGAATTTTTGGAATTTGCAGAAGCTTATGGTGGTGGAAAGGGAGATGAGCGACTGGAAGGGTATATTACAAATGTATATCGTTTTGCACAGTCTTGTCCCTATCCAGAAGATTGGATTGAAGACGCGGCTGCGGCTTTTCAGATTTCTGTACCAGAGGAATTGGAATCGCTGCCTATAATCCTTTTTTTGAAAGAGTTTTATCATACCTTATTTCAGGAATTAGAAATGGAAGCGAAGAATTTACTGGCAATTTGCCAGGAAGCAGATGGTCCGTATGCATATGAGGATATGATGCAAAGTGATCTGCGACAGATTCAAGATTTTTTGAGTGCACAGACTTTGGATGAACTTTGTCAGTGTGCAGCTTCTGTTCAATTTGTCCGAAAAACAACGAAAAAGCAAAAAGAGGCAGATGAAAAGAAAAAGGCATACGTATCCATGCGGCGAGATGTTTTAAAAGAACAGGTGAAAAAGGCGGCAGGTGAATTGTCTAAATTTGAGGCCGATACGATTTTTCAGCAGATGCAGGCGGTTCGGCAGCCGATGGAAGTGCTTTTGAAGTTAGCAGCTGATTATGGACGTTGTTACCGAGAAGCAAAAGCGGAAAAAAATCTGGTAGATTTTAATGATTTGGAACATCTGGCTCTATCCATTTTGGTAAAGAAGGGAGAAGGAAGAACCGCAGCAGCACGAGAGCTGCAGCAGCAGTTTACAGAGATTTTGATTGATGAATATCAGGACAGCAATTATCTGCAGGATATGATTTTAGAAAGTATTTCGGGAAAAGAAGATGGTCATCCGAATATGTTTATGGTAGGCGATGTCAAGCAAAGTATTTATCGCTTTCGTATGGCAAGACCGGAAATCTTTATGGAAAAATATGCTTCCTATTCAAAAACGGACAGTCTTTATCAGAAAATTGATCTGCAGAAAAATTTCCGAAGTCGTTCAGAGGTTTTGTTGGGAATCAATCGAATCTTTGAACGGATCATGACAAAAGCACTGGGGAATGTGGAATACGACGAAGCTGCCGCGTTATATCCAGGGGCAGCGTATCCACCGATTTCTGATCCTGCACGTACAGAGAAAGATCCAGAAGAAGCCAAAGCTTTAAAATTAATCTTGGTAGATGTTTCGCGCCAGGAGACGCATGCATATATCGAGGAAAATCAATTAAATGGAAATTTTGACAGCACCGCTATGGAAGCACATGCGGCAGCAGCGCAGATTCGTCAGATTTTAGATCCTGCAAATGGTCAAATGGTTCTGGATAAAGAAACCGGCACCTATCGCCAGGCATCTTATCGGGATATTGTGATTCTTTTGCGAAGTCTGGCAGGGAAAGCAGAGACTTATCTGGATGTCTTGACAGCAGAAGGGATTCCGGCGTGTGCGCCTGCTTCTGGATATTTTGACGCATTGGAAGTGCGAATGATTTTATCGCTGCTTCAGATTATCGATAATCCCCTTCAGGATATTCCGTTGGCGGCTGTGCTGAAATCTCCACTTGGCAATTTTACTTCACAGGACTTGGCTGAAATTGCTGTATTCTATAAGAATGTCGTAAAAACTGCGGAATCAGGATTGTATCCAGCGATTCAATATTATATTCAGCAAAAACCAGAGGATGTTCTTTCGGATAAATTGCGTCAATTTTTGGAAAAATTACAAGAATATCAGGAAAGAGCTGCTTATCTTCCGGTCTATGAATTGCTTCAATTTTTGTATAAGGACACAGGCTACTATGATTATGTCAGTGCGATGCCGGCTGGTATCGTAAGAAAAATGAATTTGGATATGCTGATCGAAAAAGCGATTTCCTATGAGAAGACCAGCTATCATGGTTTGTTTCATTTTGTACGCTATATGGAGCATTTGAAAAAATATGAGGTCGATTTTGAACAAGGCCAAGCATTTGGAGAGCAGGACGATATTGTACGAATCTATTCAATTCATAAAAGTAAAGGTCTGGAATATCCAATCGTTATTTTAGGAGGTTTGACAAAAGCATTTAATCAGCTGGATAGTCGTTCTCCGATTCTTCTGCATCCAGAGTTGGGAATTGCAGCCGATTATATTGATACTGAGAAACGCTGCAGGATTCCTTCGATTGCAGCAACGGCGATCAAGCAGCGGTTGAAAGTGGATACGTTGGGAGAAGAATTACGCATTCTTTATGTAGCAATGACTCGTGCAAGAGAAAAGCTGATCATGATTGCAGCGGATCCGTGGCTGGAAAAACACCTGGAGCAATATGAGATGGAAGATCGGCAGAGCCGAACTTTGCCGTTTTATCGTCTCTTGTCAGCGAATAGTTATATGGATTGGATTGGATTTGCAGCGGGGAATCGTTTGGAGCAGTGGATGGATCTCGAAGTGTATTCAGTTCATGAGATTTTGCAAAATCCCGTTGTGAAACAGGCAGAGAATATCAGTCGGATACAGGAATTGTATCAAATTGGAGAGGATGCTGGAACGAATGAGAAGGTCTATGAGGATGAAACCAGGAAAAAATTGGAACAAATTCGCACGCAGTGCTATCCATATGAGGATGCCGTGAAGATTCAAAGCAAGTTTTCTGTATCAGAATTGAAGAAAAATTCCTGGCTGACCAAAGCAGAGGAAGAGGAATCCGAGGCAATGCTTTTGCCGGAGCTTCATTCGGTTCCTGCTTTTATGAAAGAAGGTGGGGAAGAAAAAGCCGGTGTCTGGATTGGTACGGCCTATCATCGTGCATTGGAATTATTATCACCTGACCGAACCTGGCATACGGAAGTGATTCAAAAAGAACTGGACAGTTGGGTCGCAGCAGGGCGATTACAGCCAGAAGCTGCAAAGCAGATCAGCTGCTGGAAATTGTATCAATTTTATCAGTCAGACCTTGGAAAACGGATTCGGGAAGCGGATAAGCGAAAAACCTTGCATCGAGAACAGCAGTTTTTGCTAAGTCTTCCGGCAGAGAGGGTCAATTCAGAGTGGAACAGCAAGGAACCGGTATTGATTCAGGGGGTTATCGATGCATGGTTTGAGGAAAATGGAAACATTATCTTAGTGGATTATAAGACGGATCGAAATGTGACGGAAGAAGAATTAAAGGAACGATATCAGCGCCAGCTTTCGTTTTATCAACAAGCTCTGGAACAGATTTTAGGGGAAAAAGTAGCAGAAGTGTATCTGTGGTCTTTTTCACTTGCAAAAGCGATTAAGATGGAGAATGAGAATGCGTGAAACTTGGAAAGTGGTTTTATCCAATGTGTTGTACCCCCCCTTGTGTCAGCTAGGGGGCAAGGAAGAATCTTTAGGCGTTTATACAAATGTTTTTGAGTACCTGTGCAGTGGTTTTTAGAACTTGCATAAGCATAAAATTCGATTCTTCTGTTAAAAAAACTGCCTTCAGAAGATTACTTACTGAAGGCAGTGATCAATAATTCTACTGCGATGGAATCGCGAATAAAACCGGTTTTAATTTGTTCGTCCATAGCAGCGCATTCTTCAATGCAGTGTTTGAGTTCAGAACTGCTGAATCGAGAAGCACGCTGGGAGACTTTTCGCAGTGCATAAGTACTCAGGCCAGAAGCAGCAGCCAAAGCCTGACCAGAAAGCCCTTGTTTTTGCATCTCTTTGATCTGATACAATTGCAGATATTGTCGTGTGATCAGAAACAAAATCCGCATAGGTGGTTCCTTTAGTGCAATCAGATCGTAATAAAGCTGAAATGCTTTTTTTCGATTCTTAGAGGACATTGCATCGATCATTTCAAAAATCTGGCCTGAAATTTGTCGCGAACAGATTTTGTCAATATCAGCAGGTTCTAACACTTTTTTCTCACCTAGATAGGCAATGAGTTTATCAAGTTCATTTCGGATGATATTCATATCGGTTCCGATGGTTTCGAGCAGATAACTCATGGTACTGCGTGTGAGATTGATCTGTTCCTTTTGCAGGATTGTGAAAATCCAGCGTTCTAATTCGGCATCTGTTTGACGTTTCATTTCTGCGAAATAGCCAAGTTCTTTGACTTTTTTGAAAAGCCGATTGCGTTTGTCAATCTCATCTTCACGAAAGATGATGTGAGTGGTTTCTGGCATTTCACTTAGATAATCTGCCAGCTTGGAAGAATCTCGTTTAAAAAAACCACTATTTTCAATGATGATCAGGCGAGATTCTGCAAAAAATGGCATAGTCTCGGCCAAGCTGATAATTTCGAGAATATCTGGATTTTTTTCTTGAAATCGATGAACATTCATCGTATCGTCTCCTGCAATTGCATCTGCCAGACGGCTGCAGAACTGTTTGGTGAGGTAGGTTTCCTCACCAGACAGTAAATAAATAGGACGAAATTGATGCTTCTGAATATCTTTCGCTATCGTGTTCATGATTTGTGGTTGTTATCCTCTAGAAGCTGTTCTTTTAACTGATACAGTTTCACGGAGAGATCTGTATAATGGATATGAGGATTTTGCAGTCGCTGTTCCTCTGTCCATACGGTTTCGTTAAGCTGTTTCTGTACATAAGCCCGGATTTCTTCTAAGGAAGGTTTTTGGTAAACTAATTTTCCTTTGTCAAAAATCGTAACTTGCAGTTTTTCCACATGGAAATTGGTCAGTGTGATATCTTTCCAGGGCTTTTTGGGATATTTCACTTGGAAAGGAACATTGTCTTCAATGATTTCATCCTCCAGGGTCAAAACATCGCAGAAACCATAGCCGGTATCGTTGTTATAAACTCGCCATAAGATTTTCTTTCCAGGATTTGTGATTTTTTCTGGATTTTCTGAAATCTTAATGCGAGGAGAGTAAGCACCGGATTCATCTTCTACTGCAACTAATTTATAGACACCACCGAATACGGGATCGGATTTTGCGGTGATCATACGTTCTCCTACTCCATAGGAGTTGATGCAGGCATCTTGTTGGTTCAAAGAAGAAATCAGCCATTCATCGATGCTGTTGGAAACAACGATGTTGCAGTCACTGCAGCCGTTTTCATCCAGATATTTTCGCAGTTTTTTCGAAAAATAAGCGAGATCACCGCTGTCAATCCGCACACCTTTTAGGCGATGACCAGCCGGTTCCAAAACTTCTTTTGCAACACGTACGGCATTTACAGCGCCGCTGTTCATAATATCGTAGGTGTCGATCAGGAGAGTACAGTCATTCGGATAAATTTCGGCATAAGCTTTGAATGCTTCGTATTCTGATTCGAAAAATTGTACCCAGGAATGTGCCATCGTTCCGACTGCTTTTACACCGTAAAGCTGATCGGCAAGTACGGTAGCTGTTGCGCCGACACCGCCGATATAGCAGGCTCTTGCACCAAGGATCGCTGCATCAGCTCCTTGCGCACGGCGTGCGCCAAATTCCATTACGACACTGTTGCCAGCCTGACGGCAGATACGATTGGCTTTGGTTGCGATTAAAGACTGGTGGTTCAGTGTCAAAAGCAGCATAGTTTCGATCAACTGGGCATCAATAGCAGGAGCGGTAACAGTTACGATTGGCATATAAGGGTAGACAATTGTTCCTTCCGGTACTGCTTCGATCGTGCCGCGAAAATGGAAATCTTTTAAGTAGTCTAAGAACCCTTCATCAAATAGATTTCTGGAGCGCAGATAAGCAATATCTTCCTCTGTAAAATGCAGTTCATTAATATAATCGATGAATTGCTCTAGTCCGGCACTGATCACGAATCCGCCCTGATCGGGGTTGATGCGATAAAACATATCGAAAACAACCCATTTATCCTGGAAGCCTTTTACATAGTAACCATTGGCCATGGTCAGCTCGTAAAAGTCCATGAGCATGGAAAGATTTTTCGGTGTATATTTGGTATTCATAAACGTCCCCTCTTTTCTGTGCATGGTTATCTGCACACTTTTTAATAAAATTAGCATTCCCGTGCTGAGTATGCTAATTTTATCATCAATCAGGGGAAAAAGCAACTGCATGGGAAATTCCGCCTGGAAAAATAGGAAGCTAACACAAAAAGCAAGGGAATAGTCGTTGACTTTTTGTGCATGAAAAGATATAGTAAAAACAGTTTTCGAAGTAAGGAGTCCAAAATAATGATTAGCTTTTCAAATGATTACAGCGAGTGTGCGCATCCGCTGATTTTAAAAAAACTTGCAGAATGCTGTTATGAGCAAAATCCGGGTTACGGAGAAGATTCGCACTGCAAAGCGGCTTCCGATCTGATTCGTTCGTATTTAGGAGATATTGATGTTGATATTCATTTTTTAAACGGCGGAACACAGGCGAATTTAACGATTTTAGCAGCTATGTTAAGACCGTTTGATGCCGTGATCGCTACCGAACGTGCACATATCAATACGCATGAAACTGGTGCGATCGAGGGCTGTGGGCATAAGGTACTGGCAATGCCTGGTGAGGATGGAAAATTAACGCCGGAAGATATTTTAGAAGCAGTTCACACGAATACAACGGTTCATATGGTTCATCCGGCAGCGGTTTATGTTTCCGATACAACGGAGATTGGTTCTGTTTATACGAAGGAAGAATTGACTAAAATTCGTGAAATCTGTAATCAGTATGGATTGATCTTATTTTTAGATGGCGCAAGATTAGGTTCTGCATTGACGAGTTCTGCGAATGATCTGACCTTGCGTGATCTGGCGTGGCTGACCGATGTTTTTACGATTGGTGGAACAAAAAATGGAGCGTTGGCAGGCGAAGCAGTGGTTATTTCCAATCGCTTATTGCAGAAAGATTTTCGCTATTATATGAAGCATAAAGGTGCTATGAATGCAAAAGGCGTTATTTTAGGAATGCAGTTTGAAACGTTATTCCATGATCGCCTGTATTTTCGGTTAGCAGAGCATGCGAATGAAATGGCAGAAAAGATTAAAGAAGCTTTTGCGGCAGCAAAGTATCCTTTTTTAAGCCGGCCAGTATCAAACCAGATTTTTCCAGTGATCGATCAGGAGATGGTCAATAAACTGCAGAAAGACTTCCTATTTGAAATAGTAGAACCTGCGGATGAAGATCATCAGATTGTTCGCTTTGTGACCTCGTGGGCAACCAGGGAAGATCAAGTAGAGCGATTAACAGAAGCCATTCAAAAGTATTCCAGACAATCGTTATAAAACAATCCGGATTATGTCAAATGACTTTATGAAAAACAAATGAAAAGACAATGTCAAGTAATCTATGAAAAACTGAGTCAAAAGCAGGAGGAAACGTTATGAAGATTATGTTTGCATCGGATATACATGGTTCTGCATATTATTGCAGAAAATTACTGGAGCGTCATCAGGCAGAAAAACCGGAAAAGCTTATTTTGTTAGGTGATCTGCTCTATCATGGTCCGAGGAATGATCTTCCGAAAGAATATGCACCTAAGCAGGTAATTGCGATGCTGAACGGAATCAAGGAAGAACTGCTGTGTGTACGAGGCAATTGTGAAGCAGAAGTGGATCAGATGGTGTTAGAATTTCCTGTACTTGCAGATTATATGATTTTATTTGAAGCGGGCAGAATGTTTTTTATCACGCATGGTCATGTACATAATCAAGCACATCTTCCGATGCTGAAAAAAGGCGATTTGTTGATTCATGGCCATACACATATTCAGGCAATGGAAGACTGCGGTGACTATATTTATTTAAATCCGGGTTCGGTATCCATTCCAAAAGCAGGAAATGAGAATAGCTATATGATGTATGAAAACGGCACATTTTCAATTCGCAACTTAGAAGGTGAAGAAATTCAGCATTATACATTGGCAAAACGGTAAGAGGAATGCGGTAAGAGGAATGGCCAGAATAGCAGGATAAAAACAGAAATCAAGATGTAATGAGAAAAGGAACAATAAAAAAACCTGTCATATTCCGACAGGTTTTTTTATGTGTAACATCCAATGGAACTGATCGTGATCGAATCAAGATCAAGATGAATGTTAAGCACTCGCTATAAAATTAAGCGATACCGTTAACAGCTTTTGCAAGTCTGGAAACTTTTCTGGATGCATTGTTTTTGTGGTATACACCCTTTGTGCAAGCTTTGTCAATAACGGAAGTAGCGTTGATCAGTGCAGCCTGAGCAGCAACTTTATCACCAGCAGCAACAGCAGCTTCTACTTTCTTGATAGCAGTCTTAACGCCAGTACGGATTGCTTTGTTTCTTTCTGCGTTTCTTCTGCTAACTAAGACTCTTTTCTTAGCAGATTTGATATTAGCCAATTGGGACACCTCCTAACATGATGATTTGATAGGCCAATAGGAAGCTGATTCCATATGGACAGTCTTCTTATTAACATACCTATGTAGTTTATCGGATTCTGATTCTTTTGTCAATACATATTTTCATAAAAACGAAGAAAAATAGTAAAAGTTTCGCTTGAGAGAAAGCAAGAAAAGGAGAAGATGGGCAATGGCGGCAGAGGATAGAATTTTTTTAGAAGATTTTCAAAACTATATGAGAAGTGATTTGTTGCTGGAATCCGCAAAATTGCAGGAGCAGCAAAAAGGCAGAACGGAAAAATCGGAAAATGGCACATCGTCAGAAGAAAAAAAGATAGCAGTGCAGGAATATGAAAAAAATGGTCTTTTGATTACGGAGGTTCGAATCGAAACGGAAGAACAAAGTCGGAATTTGGGAAGAAAACCAGGGCGTTATCTTACGATTTATGCAGAGGAGCTAAAGCAGGACGATGGTGGAATTCATGAAGACACGGCAGAAGAAATTGCAAATTGGATTATCAAGCTGCTGCCGAAAAAGGCAAAAATGGTTTTAGTCGCAGGTCTTGGAAATGCGGAGGCTGTTCCAGATGCATTGGGACCAGATACGGTAAAAATGATACAGGTAAATCGTATGCAGGTAAATCGTATGCAGGTAAATCGTATGCAGGTTTGTGCGATCGCACCCGGTGTAATGGCACAGACTGGTTTGGAAACGGCTGAAATTTTGCAGGGAATCTGTCAATTTGCAAAGCCGGATGCAATTGTAGTGGTAGATGCATTGGCTGCAAGGAGCGTAACACGTTTGGGTACAACGATTCAGCTAACCGATACCGGAATTTTTCCCGGTTCTGGAATTGGAAACAATCGGCAGGAAATCAGTAAAGAGACGATGGGGATTCCAGTTCTTGCAGTGGGAATTCCGATGGTAGTAGAGGCTGCAGCTATTATTTATGAAACGATTGATGCAATTCGCAAGGTATTGAAACAAAAATCAAATGATTCAGAAGGAGATTTTTTAAACCAATTAAGCAAAGAAGAACAATATGCATTATTTCGGGAATTATTGGCAAAAAAAGCACAGCCACTGTATGTGACAGTGAAGGACGTTGACGAAATCGAAAAACGATGGTCGATTACGTTAGCAGAGGCCTTGAATCGAGCATTTGCACAATTGTAGAGGGAAAGTTTTGAATTGTAAAAAAGGAAATCGTGCAAAGCAAATAACGCAAACTCAACAGAATAAATGCTGAAAAAGGCAAATAATATAGGGAAAATGGAATAAATTTTACAAATATAACAGAACAGATACTGAAAAGCAAATACTACAAGGAAGATGGGAGAACAAAACAAAAGAAAATGGAGTCAAAAGGTATGAATTCATAGGCTTGTGCATAAATAATACTATGTAGAAATCGTAATCGGTTGTTGGAATCAGACTTTTAGGGGCTTTCGGATGCGATATGCCAATGCTGATCTGGTGTAAACTGCAAAGAAAACAGGTGTATGTAAGACAAGATCAAAAAGGCATTGTCACATAAAACAGGCATATGTAAGATAAGATCAAAAAGGCATTGTCATATAAAACAGGTATATGCAAGACAAGATTAAAAAGGCATCGTCATATGGATGTTCTGTAAATTGTCAGAAAATCAATAGCATGTAAGGCAAGGAAGATAGGACGACCATATCCATACAGGGCAAAGTAAGAGAATGGGAAAACAGGTACAAAAGGAAAACAGATACAAAAGGATCAATTTTCGGAATAGTGCGATAGAAAGTGCAGGCGATTTGAGAAATGAGAAAGAGTACAATTTGGCTGGCTGGCTTATTTTTGGCGTGTGTTATTGTGCTGGGCTGGAAAGAACAGTTAATTGGAAGTTCTGTAAAAGAAAATTTGTCCCATTGGATGGCCGATAAGAGCCTGGAGGGGGTACAGATTTTTTTGAAATGGCGTTCTCCGGGGGTTGCTTTGGCAGAGCAGGCGGAAGAAGAAGCGCGTTTGTTAGAAGCAGAGCAGCAAGCTTATGTATTGAAACAGGAAAATGATACTTGGAAACAACAGAATACAGCGGAAATAGAGAAGATAAATTCTAAAAAGAACGATAAAATATCAGATACTGCTGTAAGGAAAGAAGCAAGTCAAATAGAAGGGAGCGGAGCGGGAACGGATCAAAGCGAAAACGACAAATCAGGAACAGCCCAAAACGAGGGGGATAAAAACGAGGCAGCTCGAAAGGAAGCAGTTCAAAACGAAGCAGCCCAAAATGGAACAGCCCAAAATGGAACAGCTCGAAATGAAACCGTTCAAAACGACACAACCCAAAATGAAACATCCAAAAATGAAACACCTCAAAACGAAGCAGCTCAAAAGGAAGGTGGCGAAATGGAAGGGAATCAAAATGGAAAGGAGGGAACGGCTTCTCGTGGAGACACTACAAAGAAGCAAAACGGAATGGAGATGGACTCCTTTTCTGAGTATGTACAAGCTGCCGCAGCCGGGAATCTTTTGAATTATAGCTGGAAGCAGCTGACAGATTTTGATTTCTTGACGGAACATTTTTATCAAATACATGGTAATACAACGATTTATCCTTCACAGCTGGATGGGGAGGCCTATTTGAAAAAAGATTTTTCCATTAAACGGGAAACAGATGGGCCTCAGATTTTGATCTATCATACTCATGGAAGTGAAGATTTTCAGGATTCGAAGGCGGGAGATCCCGATACATTGATTACAGGAGTAGGTGATGCACTGGCAACTATTCTAGAAGAAGATTATGGCTATCAGGTTTATCACGATACGACGGTCTTTCCTTATAATAGCTCCTATTCGAGAGGAAGGGAAAAAGTGCAGAAATTGATGGAACAGTATCCTGATATTCAGGTGGTGATCGACTTGCATCGGGATTCCTCGCCCAATCGGCATCTGGTCACAAAAATAGATGGAAAATCAACGGCACAGATCATGTTTTTTAATGGAATGAGTCAGACAACGGATGGTCCGCTTACGACACGAAAAAATGAAAATCTGGCGGATAATCTGGCATTTTCGCTGCAGCTGAAGTTAACCGCAGAACAGTTGTATCCAGGATTTGCCCGGAAAAATTATTTAAAAGCCTATCGCTATAACATGGATTTAGCAAAACGTTATGCTTTGATTGAAGTTGGTGCAGAGACCAATACACTGCAGGAAGAAATCAACGCAATGGAACCCCTGGCAAAAATTTTGCATTGTGTCATACAGTAGGGATTGTGTCATATAGTAGGGATTGTGTTATACAGTAGGGATTGTGTCAGAATGTGTGGAGCGGCAGCAGTGTGCAGAAATATTGAGACAGCTTGAAAGATTGAGAAGCAAAGAATGACTGCGGCTGTTTGAAAAGGTGGCTACCGCAATCCCACTGGCTTTAGACGGTGGGTTAAGGTAGC
>CAZTHP010000060.1:0-16249 GCA_964613155.1 uncultured Lachnospiraceae bacterium
TAGAGCACTTGACTTTTAATCAAGTTGTCCGGGGTTCGAGTCCCCGGTGTCTCATGCAAGAACAGTGATCAGAGATGATTGCTGTTTTTTTGTATTGTCGGAATTGATTGTCCTTTTGACTCTGTTAGCATTGTATATTATAATGGTATCAGGATGAAAAGGTCTAAAATACAAGCACTTCTCATAGGTGCTTTCATGACTTTTGAATCCGCTTGAAAAACCGATTAAAATCAGGGGGCATGATTTATGTTGAAAGTCGTACAGGATATATTCAGCAAATTTGATAATAAAAAAACCGAAGTTAAGGTTCAGACATTTATGGAAGGGAAGGCAGTTTCCTTAAAAAAAGTACCGGATCCTGTATTTTCAGGAAAGATTTTAGGCGAAGGGATTGCAATTGATCCGATTGGAGATTTATTATTTTCTCCTGTAGATGGAACGGTTGCTGCACTTATGGAACGAACCCGGCATTCTTGCTGTATCCGTGGGGAAAATGGAGTAGAGTTTCTCCTTCATATTGGGGTAAATACCGTTGAAATGAATGGAGAGGGATTTGAATTATTAGTAAAAAATGGTCAGGAAGTGAAAGCAGGAGATCCGTTGATTCGTTTTTCAAAAGAGAAGATTCTGGCAGCGGGACACCCGGCAATCAGTTCTATGATGATTACAGAAATGGGTTCCTATCGTCATGCTGCATTTCAAACCGATAAAATGGTGAAAAAGGGGGATGTCATTGCAGAATTATCCTAATTCCATGCAAGAGAATGATTCTACACAGAAAATGTACGCTGTTTCCATCCGGGAGATGATGGAAGAACGAGAACGGCAGTTTCTCCAGCAGTATGCAGCATTTAGTGCGGATGCGGTACGAGAAATCGAGGAAGAACCTTGTGAAATTCGAACGGCTTATCAAAGAGACCGAGATCGAATTTTACATAGTAAGGCATTTCGCCGACTAAAAGATAAGACACAGGTCTTTCTGGCTGCGACTGGGGATCATTATCGAAATCGCTTGACGCATACGTTAGAAGTTTCGCAGGCGGCTCGCACGATTGCCAAAGCACTTTCTTTAAATGAAGAATTGACAGAAGCCATCGGTTTGGGACATGATCTGGGGCATACGCCGTTTGGCCATACTGGAGAGGCTGCATTGGATGAAGCCTTAAAACAAGTTTCACCGCAACTGTCATTTCGCCACTATTTGCATAGCGTGCGGGTCGTGACGCATTTGGAAAAAGAAGGAAAGGGACTGAATCTGACGAAAGCGACGCTCGATGGGATTCAAAATCATGGAACGGCAGGTTCGCCGATCACGCTGGAAGGACAGATTGTGCGTTTATGTGATAAGATCGCATATATTAACCATGATATTGATGATGCGATTCGTGCCGGTATTTTATTGGAATCGGATTTGCCAGCAGCCGATACGGATATATTGGGACATACGATGAGAGAACGCCTGAATACGCTGATTTCGGATACGATTTATCACAGTCAGGGAAAATCGCGGATTGAGCAGTCACCAGAAGTCGCACAGGCAATGAAAAACCTTCGCCAGTTTATGTTTGACCAGGTATATCATCATCCGATTGTAAAGCAGGAGGAAGCCAAAGCTAAAAATCTGCTGCATTCGCTGTTTTTCTGGTATTTGGAACATCCCGAATTGCTGCCGCAGGAATTTTGGCCTTGTTCGGATGAAAAGCGAAATTGGAATCGAGGTTTTCTCGAGGAAGGGTGTGCAGGAAAGAACCGCGGCTTAGAGCCGGTATCGGATGTAGATACGGAAGGTTGCTTCACCGAAGAAGGATGTGCAGGAAAGAACCGCAGTCTGAAACCGCTCTCAGAAGAAATGACCCGTGCGCAGGCGGTGTGTGATTATATCGCTGGGATGACAGATCATTATGCAATCGCACAGTTTGAAGCATTATTTGTACCAAAAGGCTGGAGCGGCAGAGTTTGAGATCGAGCAGCGAAATTTGCAAAAATGTGTTGTTAAAAATATTGTTGATGAGGTAGATAAGTTTGTATTATCCGGAAAATATTGTGGATGAAGTAGGCAGAGCCAATGATATTGTGGATGTGATTGGTCAGTATGTGAAACTGAAAAGGCAGGGCAGTCGTTATACGGGATTGTGTCCTTTTCATAGTGAAAAAACACCTTCTTTTTCGGTTTCAGGGGATATGCAGCTGTATCACTGTTTTGGATGCGGTGTAGGTGGAAATGTATTTACTTTTGTAATGGAATATGAAAGTTATACGTTTCAGGAATCGATAGAGTTTCTTGCAGACCGCGCGGGGATTACCCTTCCGAAGGAGGATGGCAGACAGAATCGAGAAGAAGATAGCAGACGCAAGCGGATGTTGGAGGCAAATAAAAAAGCAGCGAAATATTTTTATTATCAGCTGAAACATAAACAGGGAAGCAGAGCGTATGAATATTTGAAAAATCGAGGGCTTTCCGATGAAACGATTTTAAAATTTGGACTGGGTTATTCGAATATTTCACCGGATGACTTGTATCGCTATTTAAAATCAGAAGGATTTGAGGACAAGCTTTTAGCGGACTGTGGGTTGATCAAAGTTGATGCGAAAGGAGTGCATGACCGTTTCTGGAATCGTGTGATGTTTCCGATCATGGATATCAACAGCCGTGTAATTGGTTTTGGCGGACGCGTTTTAGGGGATGGGCTTCCGAAATATTTAAATTCTCCGGAGACGAAGCTTTTTGACAAAAGCAGGAATTTATATGGACTGCATACGGCAAAAAAATCCCGAAAGGATTATTTTCTTTTGTGCGAAGGTTATATGGATGTGATCGCGCTGCATCAGGCAGGATTTACCAATGCAGTTGCTTCACTGGGAACGGCATTTACACCGCAGCATGCTTTGCTGATGAAACGCTATGTGCAGCAGGTGGTGCTGACTTTTGACAGTGACAATGCCGGTGTGAATGCTGCACTTCGGGCAATTCCGATTTTGAAGCGCGCAGGTCTTTCCGTGAAAGTTCTTACGATGCGTCCGTACAAAGATCCGGACGAATTTATCAAGGCAGAGGGCGCAGACGCGTATGAAGAACGTATCCGTCAGGCGCAGAATGGCTTTTTATTTGAAATTGGAGTTCTGCGCAGCCAATATGATTTCCGCGATCCAGACCGGAAAACGGCATTTCAGATCGAGACGGCAAAACGCTTGCTGGAATTTGAAGATGAGATGGAGCGCAGCAATTATATTGAAGCAGTTGCTCTGGCATATGATATCAATGCGGCAGAATTGCGGCGGAAGGTCAATCAAATGGGAGCGGGTCTGCTTCCGGGAGAAACCTGGAATACTGCTGTGCAGGAAAATGAGCAGAAGCGGCAGGAGAATCGAAAGCGTCAAAAAGATACTTCCGACCGAAAAGCGCAGCGAATGCTTCTGGCGTGGATGGCAGCTTTCCCCACAGCCTATGAGCAGGTGCAGGAATTGGTAACACCTGCTGATTTTACCGTACCAGCCTATCAAAAGCTGGCGCAGATGATCTATGACAATTTAAAAGAAGGAAAGGAAGTCAATCCTTCTGAATTAACAAATCATTTTATCGTGCAGAACTTTGATGAACATGCAGAGGAACATGCAGAGGAAAGTGCCGAGCAGGAATATAAAATGATAGCAGAAGTCTTCCATACAGGGCTGGGAGAAACACTTACAAAAGAAGAAAAAGAGAAGATTTTTTCAGATTTGGTTCGAAAAGTGAAATCCGATCGCCTTCGACTGGCAGGCAGAGAGGTATCGGATTTGGCCGCTTTTCAGGAAATCATAAAAACGCAGGAAAAATTACGCAATTTTCATATTCGTTTATAGAGAAAAATAAGGAAATCGAATAAATTATTTTGTAATGGGTTAAACTATAGTCAGCACGCCCTGTAAGGAGGATATTATGAGCAGAAAGAAAGAACAGTTCAGAGACAAATTGCAGGAACTGCTGCAATATTCTGCAAAGAAAAAGAATCGTCTCAGTTATGATGAGGTCATTGATTTCTTTGCAGGAGAGGAATTTGATGGAGAGGAGTTTGATGCAATCCTGAATTGTCTGGATGCTCATAAAATTATTGTAGAAACATCAGGAACAGAAACGGAAAATCTCGGTCTGGAAATGGGAAGACTGGGAGCAGAAGCGGAAGGTCTGGGTTTTGCCGGAGGAAGACTGGGAACAGAAGCGGAAGGTCTGGAGTTCAATGGAGAAGATTTGGATTTAGATTCGGATGTGGAATTGCCAGAAGAACAGGAGGGGACAGAGCAGGAAGATTGGGAAAGTTTCACATCGGAAAATCTGTCGATTCAAGATCCTGTTCGGATGTATTTGAAAGAAATTGGTAAAATACCGCTTCTTTCCACAGAAGAAGAAATTGATTTGGCTAAGGCAGCAAAAGCAGGGAATATACAGGCGAGAAAAAAATTGGCAGAGAGCAATCTGCGTCTGGTCGTGAGCATTGCGAAGCACTATACAGGCCGCGGAATGCAGCTGTTGGATTTGATACAGGAAGGAAATCTGGGGTTGATCAAGGCTGTTGATAAATTCGATTACACCAGAGGATATAAATTCAGCACGTATGCGACCTGGTGGATTCGCCAGTCAATTACCCGCTCGATCGCGGATCAGTCCAGAACCATCCGCATTCCGGTGCATATGGTGGAAACAATTAATCGCATCATTCGGACTTCCCGTCAAATGGTACAGGAATTGGGGCGTGAGCCGTCTATGGAAGAATTGGCAGAGCGTTTAAATCTTTCACCGGTTCGTGTGGCAGAAATTTTAAAAAACGCACAGGATCCGGTGTCTTTGGAATCACCAGTAGGAGAGGAAGATGAAAGTCATTTAGGCGATTTCCTGGCTGATGATAACGTGGAAGTTCCAGTTGAGGCAGCAGCGAATGCGATGCTCAAGGAGCAGTTGGAAAAAGTACTGGATACTCTGACCAGCCGGGAACAGCAGGTTATTTGTATGCGATTTGGCCTCTATGACGGGCAGGCAAGAACACTAGAAGAAGTGGGAAGGGATTTTAACGTCACCAGAGAGCGAATCCGTCAGATTGAGGCAAAAGCACTGCGGAAGTTACGTCATCCCAGCCGAAGCTGTAAATTGCGGGATTTTCTCGAACCGTAAGGAGTCAAATGCGGAAGTGCAGCAGTGGTTACGGCAGCTGTGGTCAGAAACGACAGAAACAGCGAAAATGCCAGAAATGCCAGTGGTAAAACTTTGCAGGGATTTTGAAAAAGCCTGAGAAAAGAACAGCAGATACGAAAGGATAGTATGAAATTATCATTACGATTACAAAAAATAGCAGATTTTGTACCAGATGGAGGAATTGTCGCCGATGTAGGAACAGACCATGGGCATTTACCGATCTATCTGGTATCTTTACATAAAAATACAGGAGCAATTGCAATGGATGTGCGTCCGGGTCCGCTTTCGCGTGCAGAACAGGCGATTTGCCAATATCGCCTGCAGGAACAGATTGAAGTACGTTTAGCGGATGGCTTGGCTGCGCTGAAACCGGGAGAGGCTGATACAGTTGTGATTGCCGGTATGGGCGGTGCGCTGATCCAAAAAATCTTGGGAGAAGGCAAACACATGTGGGACAGCGTGGGGCATTGGATTTTATCTCCGCAAAGCGAAATTCAAGAAACAAGGCATTGGCTGGAAAACCATGGTTTTTCGATTGTGAAAGAAGAAATGCTTCTGGACGGAGGAAAATACTACGTTATTTTCGATGTTGTGCGTGGTTCGATGCACTATGAACAGGAATATGAGTATGCTTATGGGAAATATTTGATCGACCAGAAACATCCGGTTTTAAAAGCTTACCTGGAACAGGAAATGCAGAAAATACAAAATTTAACGGAAAGATTGATGCGTAACCAGGAAGAGATGGAAACAGCAAGAAATATAGCTGGCGATTCAAAAAAAATGGAAACATCAAGAAGTATAGCTAGTGATTCTGGAAAAATGGAAGCATTAAGAAGTATAGCTGGTGATTCTGGAAAAATGGAAGCATTAAGAAGTATAGCTGGTGATTCTGGAAAAATGGAAACAGCAGAAAATGCGATTCATATGACTGGGAATTTCGATGTTAAAATAGCAAGAAATCTTCAGCGTTTACAGGAGTTGAAACAGGAATGGGAGCAGATGCGCAGCTGTCTGGCAACATTTTAAGCAACTTTCTGCGTAATATTTCGAATAAATTTCCAAGAAACTTTCCGAATAACATTTCGGTTGAATTTATGAAATATTGATAGCAATCAATGAATGATACAGGAGGATGAGTAGAAATGGATATCAGTGTACTGTTGGATTATTTAAAGAGAGAAATCCCGTTGTCATATGCGTGCAGCTGGGATAATTCCGGGCTGCAGGTTGGTCACATGGGAAAAGATGTGAAAAAGGTATATCTGGCGTTGGATGCGACGGAAGAAGTGGTCTACGATGCGGCTATGAAGAAATGCGATTTTATTTTAACACATCATCCGCTGCTGTTTTCTGGGATTAAACAGGTTACTGGTGATACTTCAATCGGAAGAAAGCTGTATATGCTGATTGGAAATGATATTGCCTGCTACAGTGCGCATACGAATTTTGATGCGATGCCGGGCGGTATGGGAGAATTGGCAGGTGCGCTGTTGCAGCTGTGTGATGTTTCTCCGTTGGAGGATATGAGCGGTCCTCTGGAAGATCCCTGGGGAATTGGCGTAGTAGGCAATTTAAGAGAGCCGATGAAGCTGGGAGCATTTTGTGATCAGGTCAAGCAGATTTTTGGTTTGAAGCATGTCAATTTATTTGCGGCTGGTCCTCTGGAAAAGCCGGTACAGCGGATTGCGGTCTGCCCTGGTTCCGGCCGTTCGATGCTGAAAGAAGTTATGCAGGCACAGGCAGAGGTCTATTTGACAGGTGATATCGGTCATCATGAAGGAATTGACTGTGTGGATATGGGAATTTCGGTTGTTGATGCAGGTCATTTTGGACTGGAAAAGATTTTTGTGCCGATCATGGCGGAAAAATTGCAGCAGGCATTTCCGGAATTGGAAATTTATACGGCAAGACCGGCAGCACCTTTTACGGTATATTAAGAAGCAATCGAAAGGGGTGGAGCGATGTTAAATTTAACAATTGATCAGGCGGTGGAACGATGTGTAGAGGGGACTACGTATCTGGAGTTGGCAAAACGCTATCAAAAAAATTATCCGTATGATATTTTGCTGGCAGAGCACGGTGGATATTTGAAAGAGTTAAATAAAACGATCGAGAAGGATGGGGAGATTACCTTTTTGACCGCGCAGGATACCGCTGGTATTACAACTTATAACCGCAGTGTTTTGTTTTTGTTTTTAAAAGCAATCTATCAAACGGCAGGACATGAAAACATCAACGGGATACGAGTTCATTTTTCAGTTCGAAAAGGTCTTTTGCTGGAAGTTGATGCAAAGATTGCGATCGATCAGGCACTTTTGGATCAGGTTAAGCTGCGGATGCAGGAAATTGTGCAGCAGAAGCTTCCTATTGTAAAACGCACTTTGCATACACGGAATGCTGTTGATATCTTTGCGGCTCATGGCATGCAGGATAAAGAAAAATTATTCCGTTTTCGCCGTTCTTCCACAGTAAATATTTATCGCTTGGAGGATTTTGAAGATTATTTTTATGGCTATATGGTGCCGGATTCTGGTTATTTACGTTATTTTGATCTGTGCATGTATGAGAAATATGTGATTCTTCAGCTGCCAGATCAAAGTGCACCCGATCAAATACCGGACTTTATGCCGCAGCCGAAGGTGTATTCGACCCTCCTACGTTCGGTCAGCTGGCGTAAAATGTTGGGTGTCAATACGGTTGGGGATTTGAATCAAACGGTATCGGAAGGAAAAATCCTGGATTTGATTCTGGTGCAGGAAGCTTTACAGGAAAAACGGCTGGCGGATATCGCCGAAGAAATTTCACACCGTCCAGAAGTTAAATTTGTAATGATCGCTGGCCCATCTTCTTCCGGTAAAACCACGACCAGCAGACGTTTGGGTGTTCAGCTGAAAGCACATGGACTGCGCCCGCATCCCATTTCCGTAGACAATTACTTTATTGAACGGGAAAAAACACCGGTTAATGAAAAAGGTGAATACGATTTTGAGTGTCTGGAAGCACTGGATCTGGAGTTGTTTAATGCGGATATGTGTGCTTTATTGGAAGGAAAAGAAATTGAACTTCCTGTCTACAATTTTGTTACAGGTAAACGTGAGTACAATGGGAATTTCTTGAAAATGGGACCGGAGGATATTCTTGTAATCGAGGGAATCCATGCGCTGAATGATAAAATGTCCGCGAAGCTTCCCAAGGAAAGCAAGTTTAAAATTTATTTAAGTGCGCTGACACAGTTAAATATCGATGAGCACAATCGTATTCCAACAACGGATGGCCGTCTGATCCGCCGCATGGTGCGGGATGCCCGCACAAGAGGAACCTCTGCGCAGCATACGATTCATATGTGGCCTTTGGTACGCGCAGGAGAAGAAAATAATATCTTCCCGTATCAGGAAGATGCCGATGTTGTGTTCGATTCTTCTTTAATCTACGAGCTGGCTGTTTTAAAAGCCTATGCAGAACCGCTGTTATTCCAGATTCCGCCGGAAAGCCCGGAAGGAGCGGAAGCTAGAAGACTTCTGAAATTCTTTGATTATTTCCTTAACGTGGGCAGTGAACATATACCGATGAATTCGATTTTACGTGAATTTGTAGGCGGAAGCTGCTTTGATGTTTAAGAAAAAAGTTTCCTTGTTTCTATAGATATAAAAATATACTTGTATATCGGGAGAAAGTAGCTTTGTACAGAGGAAGGTGTGCTCATGCAAAGAGGAATATGTACTTTTGTAGGGTGAAAAAGTGCCTTATAGCAAAGAAAAAAGTGTTCCTATAGAGATGGAAACATGCTCGTGCAGAGTGGAAAACTAGGTGTGATCGTGGAAAACATGCCTCTGGGAAGCTGAAAATGTGGATGCATTTTTTCGGAAAATGCTGTGCTTGCACAAGCATTTGAGGAGCACCGCGATAACTTGAGAAACTCGCAATCGCGAGTTTCTCATACTTTGTCAGTTGTAGTTTTGCTGCAAGCGTTTGCTTCTCATACTTCTTTCTTTGAAATAGCGAAAATATTACTGTTTCTTCGTAGATTTACGAAAGAAAAATCAATCAATCTACAGAACGAAGAATCAAGGTATCACAGAACAGGTATCTTCTAAATTAAGAGTCTTGCTCGGATTGCTTTGTTTCGGAATGGAAAAATGCATATACATTTTCCGCGGCTTTTTGGTTCATGCCAGGTAAGGCGGCCAATTCTTCCGGGGTGGCATTGCGAATCTGCTCCAATGAGGGATAGTGTTTCATCAGCGTTTTCCTTCGAGTAGGACCAATTCCTTTGATTTCATCCAAAATAGAATGAACCTGGGTGCGGCTGCGCAGACTGCGGTGATATTCAATAGCGAATCGATGGGCTTCGTCCTGAATACGGGTAATGAGGCGGAAGCCTTCGGAGTGGGTGTCGATCTCCAGTTCAACATTTTGGAAATACAGCCCACGTGTGTTATGGTGATCGTCTTTTACCATACCGCATACCGGAATGGAAAGTCCCAGCTCGTCCAGCACCGATAAGGCAATATTGACCTGCCCTTTTCCACCGTCCATCATGATCAGATCTGGAAAACGGCTGAAACTGGTCTGTGCAGTTTCTTCATGCTGTTTTTGTTCTTCGATACCGTGCAGAAAACGGCGTGTCAGCACTTCCTTCATCGAAGCATAATCATCGGGTCCCGATACGGAGCGAATGCGGAATTTACGGTAATCATTGCGGCGGGATTTTCCGTCTTCAAAAACAATCATAGAGCCAACGGATTCAAAACCGCTGATATTGGAAATATCAAATGCCTCAATGCGATGAAGCTGCGGCAGCGATAAGAGGGATGCAATTTCGGCACAAGCACCGATTGTCCGCTGCTGTTCCCGTCGAACTTTTTCCTGTCCTTGTTTCAGTACCAGCCGGGCATTTTTGGCAGCCAGTTCGATTAATTTTACTTTTTCTCCTTTTTGCGGAACACAGCAGGATACTTTACTGCCCTTGCGCTCCGTCAGCCACTTTTCAATGACAGCACGATCGGCAATGGGTTCCATTAATAATAATTCCGATGGTATATAGGGCGTACCCGCATAAAATTGCTTTACAAAGTCGTTTAAAATCTGGCTGGTAGAATCCCCTTCTCCTGCGGTCAAACGAAAATGATCCCGCCCGATCATTTTGCCGTCTCGTATGAAAAATACCTGGACAACTGCCTGAAAACGATCTGCCGCAAGTGCGATGATATCCCGGTCTTTATGCTGATTTCCAGCGGTAATTTTCTGTTTTTCTTCAATTTTTTGCACTGCAAACAGGAGATCGCGAATCTGTGCCGCTTTTTCAAAATCCATTTCTGCCGCTGCTTTTTGCATCCGTTCTTTTAAATGCTGTTCAATCTGTTTGTGATTGCGTCCCTCCAGAAAATCCAGTGCCTGTTCAATCTGTTTCTGATAAGCTTCTCGCGAAATCGTTTCCGCACCCTGGCAAGGTGCTGTACACTGTCCAAGATGAGCATTCAAACAGGGACGTTGTCGGGACGGCGAACCATCCAGTGCCTTATGGCAGGTGCGAATCTGAAATAATTTATTCAGCAGATCAATCGTACTTTTTACAGATTCAGAGCTGGTGTAAGGACCAAAATAGCGCGCCCGATCTTTTTTTCGTTCACGGGCAAATAAAATACGGGGATAAGCTTCCTGCATTGTTACCTTAATATAAGGATAAGTTTTGTCATCCTTCAGCATCGTATTATAACGCGGCTGATGCTCCTTGATCAGATTATTTTCCAGTACCAGAGCTTCCAACTCAGAATCCGTCAAAATATATTCGAACCAGTGAATCTGGGAAACCATGCGTAAAATCTTTGTGGATTTATTGCGGCTGCTTTGAAAATATTGGCGCACACGATTTTTTAAGCAAACCGCCTTTCCAATGTAAATAATTTCATCCTGTTCATTATGCATTAAATAAACACCGGGACTGTCCGGTATTTTTTTGAGTTCTTCTTGAATATTAAAAAATTCCATATCGAATCGTTCCAAACCTCCTGCTCAATTCGAATCGTTTGCCGCAGCATTCGCCGCTTGCTTGAAAGAAGCAATACCTGTGTTTTGCATTCCCACAATCCTGCCCAATATCGCATATCGTGGGATCAGCCTTCCACTTTTATGCTTCTATCGGGGCAGGTCCTAAGGAACTTCAACCACTTATGAGCAAGCTCATGCAGTTTTAGACTTTTTGACCCTGGCATCATTATATAACAGTATTGTACCATAAAAAAGAGTGTTCATAATTTGTTCAAAAATTATTTAAAGAAGTTTTACAAAGAAAACACAGTTTTATCATATCTGTACGATAAGATATGAGCATAAAATAAATATGGTTTTCAGAAGGAATATAGGATAAAAGTTTTTTTCATAGCTGGGTGAAAGCCCTTCCTCCCTTTTTCATTGTTATAGAGACGGCCTTTACGAAAGTTCATTCAATGTGGATGAGTTTCCGTAAAGGCCGATCTTGTTGTCGGGTCTGTTTTGAAAACTTTGTAAAAAATGGATATGCTTGAATCACTTAGTAAAAAACAGATATGCTTGAATTGGGGATGGATTTTGCTGTGGAGAAATGATAAACTGTAGGTAATAATTTTGCAGGAGCAGAAGGAGGGGCTAACATGAGCGGATTAAACGAAACACCCAGTGGAAGCCGGGTACATATTGGGATTTTTGGAAGACGAAATGCAGGGAAATCCAGTATTATTAATGCGATTACGGGGCAGGATGTTGCAATTGTTTCGGATGTAAAGGGGACGACAACAGATCCTGTGGCAAAGGCAATGGAATTGCTGCCGTTAGGACCGGTTAAGATTTTTGATACACCGGGTCTGGATGATGAAGGAGAACTGGGACATGAGAGAATGCGCCGTTCTTTACAGGTGTTAAATAAATCGGATATCGCTTTGTTGATCGTAGACGGAACCGAAGGATTAGGGGATCTGGAATTGGAGCTGATCGAACGTTTTCAGGAAAAGAAAACCCCTTATTTGGTAGTTTACAATAAGATCGATCTGATGGATGCACAGCAGTTGGCAGAAGTGCAGGCAAAGCCGAAGGTGCCGACCGATATTTATGTCAGTGCTGTAACAGGAGAACGGATTTATGAGTTGAAAGAGTTGATTGCCAAAATCGCACCGAACGAGGAATCCAAATTTCAGCTGGTAGGGGATCTGCTCGAACCTTCAGATCTGGTTGTGCTGGTTATTCCCATTGATAAAGCAGCGCCGAAGGGACGTCTGATCTTGCCGCAGCAGCAGACGATCCGTGATATTTTGGAAGCAGATGCAATGGCAATTATGACGAAAGACCATGAACTGCGTGAGACGTTAGCAAGCTTAAATCGTAAGCCGAAGCTGGTCATTACCGATTCACAGGTATTTGCAAAAGTTTCCGCAGACACGCCGGAAGACATCCAGCTGACTTCTTTTTCCATTTTATTTGCCCGTCATAAAGGCGATTTGGAAACGATGGTGCGTGGTGTGAAGGCAATGGAGCAGTTAAAAGACGGTGATCGTGTACTGATTTCAGAAGGATGTACCCATCATCGACAGTGTGACGATATCGGAACCGTGAAAATTCCCAGATGGATTCAGCAAAAAACTGGAAAACAGCTGGAATTTGACTTCACCAGCGGCGGAACATTCCCAGAAAATCTGGATGCTTATCGCCTGATCGTTCATTGCGGCGGATGTACATTAAACGAAAAAGAAATGAAATATCGAATCCGCGTAGCCAAACAGCAAAATGTTCCGATTACCAATTATGGAATTTTGATCGCATATATACAGGGAATTTTAAAACGAAGCCTGGAGCCGTTCCCGGCCATTGCGATGTGTTTGGAAGATGAACAGTAAGGGATACTTAGAATGTGATTATCTGAAAGATAAGAAGTAAGGAAAGGTTTGGAACGTGATTGTCTGAAAGACAAGCAGTAAGGAAACGTTTGGAATGTGGCTGCTTGAAAGGCTGCTGTAGGAATGAGATGAATTCCTACAGCAGCCTTTTTGTGTACTTGGATTATAACCGATCATTTGAATAGGTAGTCGGAGTAAAATAGATTGATATCTGGGTTTTCCAGAGAGAGAAAAGCGTTTTGTTTTTTATCATTTTGTTTATAAAGAAGCTCATTTAAAAGGGCAATATTGATTTTCGGTATGATTGACGTACCGATACAGGCGCATTTCAACGCAATGGGATCGCCAGATAGATTTAATCCGGTGATAATGCCTAAAAAGCGGTCTTTATTGCGCAAAGGGCGCGAAAGAGAAAGATGAAGAACTTCCTGCTGTTCATTGTCATCTAAAGAAATAAAAATATTATTTCGTGTTAATTTAACATCGCCGATATAGACATACTCTTTTGAATCCCACAAGGCATAAGGCAGGTGCAATTCAGCGTTCTGTAACGTTTCTTTTGCCTCCTGAAAAGAAGGAAATGCATTGCTTCGCAGGCGCGCTTTGTTATCCCTTTCGATTGCTAATGCGCCATATTTCAAACTTGGCTTGGCATCTGAATCAAAAAGTCCGTTTTCATAAGAAGGATAGATCAAAAGATACTCACCAGGCGGAAGAAAATCTACAGGTTTGGGCTGTGCCTTTTTCCAGACCTCATAATCGTCACTGTGTTCCCAAAGAAAAAGAAACTCCGTTTCAATACGCTGGAAGGTTGGATCGGAGAAGGTTGGATCGGAGTTGGTTAAACACGTATAAGTACTACTCTGTTCTGCGGGTAAACCATAGGTGTAATTTTGATAGATGCTTCGAGAGGTATGATCTTGAAAGTGTACAATATAAGTTCGTCGAAAAATGGGATACTTAGAAGATACGTGAAGATGAATATTAGGATAAGTTTCTTCGTAAGTATGCCATTTCGCAAGGGTATTATTAAAACCCAGATAGCGCAGTCTGTCCTTGGAATTATCCATCGCACGCGCAATTGGCTTCATCATGGAAGAACTGCTGTTTGCAATGATTTGAATTTCAATGCCTTTTTTGGCCAAATCGACCAGAAAATGAGCTTTCGTCTTGTCAATAATCCAGTTCCATCCGGTTTGAAACGTCATTTGAATGGATTGAATCGGAGAAGAATAATTTAGGCAAGAATGAAAAAAATCGTTACTTCCTATATATGTCATAGTAGAAGTAGATGGTTTGGAGGATGCAGTCCCCATTAGATTTGCGGTGACGATTGCTCGAATTTCTTCTTCGGTTTGGCAGGTAGATAGTGCGGGAAACCAGGCAGTCAGTGTTTCAATCAGACTTCTAGAACTAGAATCTTCGATAGAAAGTTTCTTAATCTTGTTCAGCAGTAAACGGCAGTCTTCGGGGCGGATGGCTCGTTCTTGCCTTCTCGTTCGCTGCATATTTTTATAGGTGCCGAAAACTTCATTGCCAAGAGATGTCAAAGTTAACTTCGTAGAAGCATTTTTAAAATCATGCATCAGATAGTTGATGATATTCTCCAGCGTGATTTCTTCAATAAAAGGTTTTGTGGAATCCATTGTGCCTCTCCTTTGGTATGGTGCTTACAGAATGTGAATCGTAATCGTTTGAAATTCACATTGGTAAAGTATAGGGATGAAAGAAAAATAATTTGTGCAATAATTTGGTAAAGTTGTAAAAAATTGAATGAATTATAACACCAAAATTGTAAAATTGCAATGTTAATCCGGTGAAAAAAGGACAAATTGGACAGAATGGATAAAATTATTACTGGAATGGTCAAAACTTTGTCCGATCATGTCCGAATTAAGTGACAATCTGGAAAGGAAAAAGTCTGCTATTTATAGAAAGATGTCCTTGAGCTATTTAATAATAGCAGTATAATTAAGGAAAGTTCAAATATTAAGTATCAAGATGGCGATTTTTACGGAAGGAAGGAGGAACTATGTTAGAGATTATGTTAGCGGCATTTAGTATCTGGTGGTTTTGTCACACAGAATATTTTGAAACCTGGTCATTTGTTAAAATTGGCGGAGAACAGATTTCTGTTTCACTGACCGCAATTATTATAATCGTATATGTAGCCATCGGGATACATGGAGCAATTCGGTGGCACTACTTCAACTGAATTAATTTTTAGTATTTAATTAATTAAGGAAATTTCCGGCTTTTATTTATTGTAAGCGTAAGAAAAAGAGACGATACAATAGAAGGAGACTCTATAAAAAAGGAAATCATACAGTAGAAAGAGACCGTATAATAAAAGAAAATCATACAGTAGAAAGAGACTATATAATAAAAAGAAACTATATAATAAAAAGAAACAATACAAGAAAAGGGAATCCTACAATAGAAGGGAATCCTACAAGAAAAGGAAACGATACCATAAAAGGGGAATGTACCATAAAAGGAGATTCTACAAAAAAATCGTATCATAAAATGCGATGCGACAATAAAAGGAGAGAAATCCGAAAAGACGAAAAATGAAAACCAGCAGGCTTTCTCAAAAGGGTTCGATCGAAAACCTGCTGCTAATTTCATAGAAAACAAGCAATTGCTTTAAAGGTAGTGAAATGAGTATATGCGGCAAAAGTAAAAACTATCGGCATTCGTCATAATACCTCT
This sequence comes from uncultured Lachnospiraceae bacterium, assembly GCA_964613155.1. Lineage (GTDB taxonomy): Bacteria > Bacillota > Clostridia > Lachnospirales > Lachnospiraceae > TWA4. The sequence goes on from CAZTHP010000060.1 coordinate 15,745, forward strand.
CCTGCTCTTGCCTCTTTTTCTTTCTCTTTCTGCTCAATCTGCTGCTTCTCAAGCGCCTCCATTCCGAGGCGGATTAATTCAAGTGTTGCCTGTGTTCGATTTGGAAAACGATTTTCAAATCGGAAGTCATCAATTTTCTTTAACAATTCTTTATCTAGCGTAATGGTGTATCTAGGTTTCTCTGTGGGCATTGTATTCACCTCCGTATAATAATATACACCAGTTCACCACAGATGTAAAGCTGAAAAGATGAAAAATAGCATTGACTTATTATCTGATAATCACTATAATATTACAAAAGAGGTTCACCAAATCATCAAATATGAACGAAGGGAGATATCACTATGGGGAATGGAACGACAAGGTTTATGCTTACGATACCGTTGGAGATGGCGGCACGCGCAGAAGAATTAAAAAAGGACTACTTCTATGATAAGCCGTATGCCGAGATGTATCGTCAGTTAATTCGATTAGGCATGGAAGAAATGCAGAAACGAGAAGAATT
>CAZTHP010000061.1:0-16057 GCA_964613155.1 uncultured Lachnospiraceae bacterium
TTCGTCCTGATCACTTGTTTCACGGCCTTTTTTGAACAGTTCATCGATTTCAGGGAAATTATAATGCATATAATTGTAACCGCCTTCTGATTCAAATAAAGTAGCAAATGTATCCGGATCGATACCCATGATATAACCATTTAAGAACATCTGAATCGTCGTATCTTCTTTTTCCAGCTGATCGAACATTGCAGTAGAATCCATACCGTTCAGCTCACAGTTAATACCAGCCTTTGCCAGCTGCTGCTGGATCAATGCAGCCTGTGTAGACTGTCCGGAATCGGAACCGCTGAAGCTTAATTCTACCGTAACACCTTCTGCACCAGCTTCTTTAAGCAGTTCTTTTGCTTTTTCGATGTTGGTTTCATAAGTTTCGACATTCTCTGTATAGAACTGGCTGATCGGAGGCATAAAGCTGGTCGGAACCAGATAATTCTCACCATCTAAGTAAACGGCATTGTTAATATCGGCTTTGTTTAAGGCATAGAAGATTGCCTGACGTACTTTCTGATCCGGAATCTGCTTTGTGTTGATTCCCATATAACCGACACGACCTTCACTGTAGATATAAGTTTCCAGATTGTTGCCCTCTAAATCCATCTGATTCACTTCTGCAGGAGTTGCTACCCATGCATCTACCTGACCGCTCTGGATTGCTAACATTGCTGTGTTGGAATTTTCAATAATCCGATATACGAAAGTCGGAATGCTAGGAGCGCCGAACATATAGTGTTCATTCGCTTCAAATTTCACATAAGAACCTGCGGAATATTCGGTCATCACATAAGGACCTGTACCAACCGGTTTTGTATTGAATTCATTATTTTCAAAGTCAGTTACATCTTTATAGATATGTTCCGGCATAATGAAGATATTACACAGCATCTCTAAAGAAGCAGCACTGGCAAAGGGTAATGTAAACTTCACCGTATAATCATCGATCTTTTCGATCTTTGTTACACCCTGATCATAAACCAGCTGAGAATATGCCCAGCCAGCATTGTTGGGATCTTCCATCGCTTCATACGTAAATACAACGTCATCTGCATTAAATGCTTCTCCATCGGACCATACTACATCTTTGCGCAGATGGAAAGTATACTCTGTATTGTCTGCAGATGTATCAACCTTTTCTGCCAGGAACCATTCAATTCCATCTGCATTATACATGCAGAGAGGAGAATAGATCATCTTAATGGTCATCAGACCAAAACGGTCACTGGTTGTAATAACATTGACATTCGCACCAGGATCTCCGCCAATGGCATACGTAAGCGTATCGCCATCTGCCTGATTTGATGCACTTGCTGTTTCATTCGAATTGGAGCTGTTGGTTTCTCCTGTCGGATCTTTGCCGCCGCAAGCAGACAGACATCCAAGTACCAGGGTAAATGCCAAAAGCATAGCCAAAACCTGTTTGAATGATTTTTTCATAACAAATTCCTCCGTCTTTTAAGTTTATTGATGAGAGGTATACGAAGCGAGTGAAGACTCCATATATCGTTCACGAATGATACTATAGTACGCTAAATATGTAAAGTTGTCAATTGTAGAATTTGCACCACAAACCGACCATCTCCTGACGATTCCTTTTCTAAGCAATTCCGTTCCCGATGGATTTGTTTCTTAATTGGTTCATTTCCCACCTGATTTGTTTCTTGATCGGTTCGTTCTCCAACTATTTGCTTCTTAATCGGTTCGTTTCTTGATCAGTTCGTTCTCTAATCCATTCGTTTCCCGATAAATTCGTTTCTCAACATAAATTCATCGATTCTTCGTATCGTTCTTATTCGTCGATATCTACCTGATCGATCATAATATTCAGAATCTGCTTATCAGTATCTTTCATTCCCACACGGCCAATATAGCCCATACTTTTAATCGTACCTTCTACATCTTTCTGCACGATTCCTTCTCCAGGCTGGAACCAACGATGCTTATGTCCCAGAAAATGTCCCAGAATCGCCGCATCGACCGCAGATGCAATTTTCGCTGCACAGGAAGACTTCGCTCCATCGCACACAATACCGCCTACGTTGCCGATTGTATTGACGATTGTTGCAGAAATTTCCTCATAATCGCCTCCGTACAGATAGGTGATCGCCGCACCGCTTCCGCAGGCAGCACTCACGGCACCGCAATACGCAGAAAGACTGCCGATGTATTTCTTTTGATGAATGGCTACCAGATTGCTGACTACCAACGCCCGATATAATTTTTCCTGCGAACAAAACAGAGATTTGGCAAATTCAATAACCGGCAAGGAGACTGTCATTCCCTGATTACCGCTGCCGGAATTAATTACAACAGGCATGGAACAGCCACCCATCCGCGCATCGGAACCAGCTGCTGCTCGTGCTTTAGCACGAATTTTAACATCATCACCGTATACTTGCAGCAAAGTACGGCCAATCTGTGCACCGTAAGGATGAATCAAACCTTCATCCGCAATTGCGGAGTTCATCTCAATCTGTCGATCCAAAACCTCTTTTACATCCTCAATCACAACGGTATCTGCAAACTCTAAAATATCTTTTACGTTCAGCAGCGATTTGTCTACATAATCCCTGGATTCTTCGCTGACAGCTGTTTCAAACAGCACTTCTCCATCTTTTACAATTCGTGTGATATACGTATGACGATTGATGATCGTTACTTCTGCATAATGCTCGTCTTTACGCACCGTTGCAACAATATAAAGATTGGCAACATCTTCCTGAATCGAACAGCTGCAATAACCAGCCTGTGCTAATTCTTTGGTCTTTGCCAAATCTTCTTTTGTTACACTTTCCAGCACCTCCAGTTCCCGTGACGCATCACCGCCGACGATTCCCAAAATCGCTGCTACATCAATTCCTTTCATCCCATCCGAATTCGGTACCGTTACGCCCTTTACATTTTTAATAATATTGCCGCTGCAGCGCATATCCACATGATCGGGGAAACAGCCTAATACATCTCGTGCTTTTGCTGCCGCATATGCGATCGCGATCGGTTCCGTACAGCCCAGTGCCGGAACCAGTTCATTTTTTAAAATCTGTACATAATTGTCATATAACTTTTTTTCTAACATCGTTATTCCTCTTAAATCCTGCGGATGCCTTTCGCAAAAGACATTCGATTCCCTTTTGTATGCGTCTGCAATCATACCATTCTCAGGATTTTATCGCAAGTGTTAATTTTGATGGGATTCTTCTCTGAAATTCTTCTTATTCCGGTTCCTTCCATGAAATTGATCGCTCTCCTACTGTTTTCAAGCTAATTCTTTTTTCTGCAATTTTAGCATAATCTTTTTTCTTTCGACGAATCCAACCATTCTTTTATGATTTTAAGATTTAAACTATAAAAGTGTTGACAAATAATTCCATTTCCACTAAAATGAGCATTGCGATGAAACAGATGCAAAAAAGGATTTAAGATGGATGAAAACGATGCTTAAATTCTGCAAGAAAGGATAAAACTTATGTTTACAGTTGGATTTATAGGACTTGGATTGATTGGTGGCTCTATCGCCAGATGCCTACGAAAATGTCATCCAGAATATCATATCATTGCATGCGGTGCTTCCATGAAGACGCTTCAGATGGCGCTTGATGATGGTACTGTGAACGAGATTTACCCACAGGCAGATGCCCATCTTTCTGCATGTGATCTGATTTTTTTATGTGCACCGGTCGAATACAACATTCAGTATCTTCCCCTTTTGAAAGACATCATTTCCGAAACCTGTTTGATTACGGATGTCAGCAGTACAAAAGCGGAAATTCATGAAGCAGTCGAATCTTTGGGGATGACCCGTCAATTTATCGGCGGACATCCGATGGCCGGCTCCGAAAAAAGCGGCTACGAGCATTCTAATGATCATCTGCTGGAAAATGCCTGGTATGTACTAACTCCCACAGATGAAACCGAACCCGATGCGCTGGAACTGATGTTGAATTGTGTACAGGATTGCCATGCACAGCATATTGTACTGAATTATCACGAACACGACCGAATCGTTGCTGCGATCAGCCACGTTCCGCATTTGATTGCCTCCGGTCTGGTGAATTTAGTACAGGACAACGACAATGCCCTTCACCAGATGAAACAGCTGGCAGCAGGCGGTTTTAAGGATATTACCCGAATCGCATCTTCTTCCCCCGTTATGTGGGAACAGATCTGCACCAGCAACACTGAGCCGATTGCCGATATTTTAAAAAAATACATTTCCATTTTGGAAGAAATGCTGACTGCAGTGGAACAAAAGGATGGACACCAGATTAATCATTTCTTTGAAAAATCTAGAAACTATCGGAATACCATTGCAGATAAACCCAAAGCGATCGGTTATATCAAACCGGAATATTCGATTTACTGCGATATCGTAGACCGTGCCGGAGCGATTGCAACGCTGGCTACAACCTTATCCACCCATCAGATCAGTATGAAAAATATTGGCATTATCCACAATCGGAGCTTCGAAGATGGGGCTTTAAAAATTGAATTTTATACCGAAGATGCGATGGAGCAGGCAATTGAAGTTTTAAGCAAATGGAATTATACGATTACGCGCCGGAAGTAATCTGGAAGTCATAACGGCGCATATCGGTTTCGAAAAATTACAGGAAAGGACGACTGTCATGAAATTTTATCCCTCCAGCCCTCTGCGGGGCGAAGTTACAATACCCGGAGACAAATCCATCTCCCACCGCAGCGTTATGTTTGGTGCAATTGCAAAAGGAATCACGGAAATTACCGGTTTTCTTCCTGGAGCAGACTGCTTATCCACCATCTCCTGCTTCCAAAAGATGGGAATTAAAATCGAACAGCAAGGAGAACATGTTCTCGTGCATGGGCGTGGTCTGCATGGGCTCACTGCCCCCGATTCCATCCTGGACTGCGGCAACAGCGGTACGACCACTCGTTTAATTTCTGGTATTTTAGCTGGTCAGAATTTTTCCTGTACGTTAACTGGAGACGCTTCCATCCAAACACGCCCGATGAAGCGCATTATGGAACCGCTGAGTCAGATGGGCGCACAGATTACAAGCATTCAGCAAAATGGCTGCGCTCCGCTCGCGATTACAGGAAGCCCGCTTCATGGCATCCACTACTTCTCTCCAGTTGCTTCTGCACAGGTCAAGTCTTCTATTTTACTGGCTGGTCTTTATGCAGAGGGAAAAACACAGGTGACCGAGCCAGCACTTTCCCGAAATCACACAGAGATCATGCTCCGTTTCTTTGGCGCAGATATTACCTCTCAGGACTGTACAGCCTCTATTTTGCCTGCAAATGAACTTTATGGTCAAAAAATCCAGGTACCTGGTGATATTTCTTCCGCTGCCTATTTTCTGGCAGCTGCCTTGTTAGTTCCCGGCTCCGAACTGCTGATCAAAAATGTCGGCATCAATCCCACACGTGATGGAATTTTGCGTGTCTGCCAGGCGATGGGCGCCGATATCACACGTTTCAATATCAATTCCGACAGCGGTGAGCCGACTGCTGACCTGCTTGTACGCCACAGCCATTTAAAAGCAACGGAAATCAGCGGCAGCCTAATTCCGACATTGATCGACGAAATTCCCGTTCTTGCGGTCATGGCCTGTGCAGCGGAAGGTACAACTGTGATCAAAGATGCAGCGGAATTAAAAGTCAAAGAATCCAACCGGATCCGCGTTGTAACGAACCATTTAAAAGCAATGGGCGCCGATGTCGAAGAAACCGATGACGGCATGATCATCCACGGAAATCAGCCGCTTCACGGTGCTGTTTTGGACAGTCATTTCGATCACCGGATTGCAATGAGTTTTGCAGTCGCTTCCTTGATTGCAGAAGGAGAGACCACGATTCAGAATGCAGACTGTGTTCAGATTTCTTATCCGAATTTTTATAGCGATTTCAAACGACTGCAGCAATAGGAGTACAACGATAAAACTGTAACAATAAAACTGCGAAAAAGCTGCAGCGATAAGGCCGCAAAAATAAGACTGCAAAAAAACTACAGCAATAGGATTGTAAAAAACTACAGTAATAGGACTGAAAGAATCTAAAAAACCCCTTCAACGGGGTTCTTGACGAATCAAAATCCGATTTTCTTGTCAAGAATCCAGCCAAAGGGGTTTCTTTTTTCTACTCCGATTTTCCGACTTCAATCAAAGCAGAAAATGTTATTGTGAATACATTTGCCAATTCCACACTGACCAATTCCACACTGACTGTGACTAGTTAAGTTCCATCATGAGCTGATTGGTTCTTGCGACAAATCCTGCCATTCTTTCCGGTGACAGACTGCCATGTTTTAACAGTGCCAGATCATACAGCTGTTCGCAGATAGCCGAAGCATGTGCTGCTTCTGTATTGGCAAGCAGAGCAGTAACCAAAGGATGATTGGCATTCAGAATCAGCTTCAAACCTTCATTCTGACCAAACATACTGGAATCCATGCCATACATACGCATCATATCCTGCATTCTGCGTCCTTCTTCGGAGAAAGTGATCACAGAAGCGACTTCTGCATCTTTCAATTTTTCCAGTGCAACCTCAATCTTTTCATCCGGCATAATCTTCTTATAAAGATCGCTCAGTGTTTTGCCATTTTCTTCCAACTGCTTCTGCTGTTCTTCATCCGTTTCATCCTTGAAGATATCATTCAGATCAGAGTCAACACGAACGAATTTCAAATCTTCATTCGCCTGTTCCAGATGTTGGATATACGGTGTATCAATTCTCTGATTCAGAACCACTACTTCGATGTCTTCATTTTTGAACATGGAAATATACTGTGCCTGTGTTTTTACATTATCGGTATAGAAAACTTTATTTTCGTATTTCTCTTTATTCTTTTCCAGCTCATCTGCTAATGTTACATAAGTATTTTCCGTAGTATGATAGAGCATGAAATCTTTCATCTTCTTATCAAACTTGTCATCTTTTAAGCAGCCATATTTGATAAACGGATTGATGTCATCCCAATATTTTTCGTAAGTTTCCCGATCAGTCTTACACATACCAGTCAGCTTATCTGCTACTTTTTTCGTAATGTAATCGGAAATCTTCTTTACAAATCCATCATTCTGCAGTGCACTTCTGGAAACGTTCAGCGGCAGATCCGGACAGTCGATCACACCTTTTAACAGCATCAAAAATTCCGGAATAACTTCTTTGATATTGTCGGCAATAAATACCTGATTGTTATAAAGCTTGATCACACCTTCTGCGGATTCGTATTCGATATTGATTTTCGGGAAATACAAGATTCCTTTTAATTTGAACGGATAATCCATATTTAAATGAATCCAGAACAAAGGCTCTTTATAATCATGGAACACACTGCGGTAGAAGTTCTTGTATTCTTCTTCTGTACATTCATTCGGATGTTTGTTCCAAAGAGGGTTAGTCTCATTCACAGGAACCGGACGTTTTTGAATCTTAATCTTATTCTGTGCCGGCTTTGTTTCCACCAGTTCTTTTGTACCGTCTTCCTTTTCTACTTCCTCGGTTACTGCTTCTTCGGTAAACCGTTCAACGATCACATCGTCTTCCAGCAGTTCTTCTTCTGCAATGGTCTGGGTTTCCATTTCTTTTCCCTGAACTTCCAGATAGATTTCAGAAGGCATGAAAGAACAATATTTATCTAAAACTTCTTTTGCACGATATTCGTTACAGAATTCATAACTGTCTTCATTTAGATACAGTTTGATCGCAGTACCAACGTCTGTTTTCGTTCCCGCAGACATCTCGAAATCAACACCTGCTTCGGATTCCCAGTGCACACTTTCCGCACCTTCTTTATGAGATAAGGTATCGATGGTTACTTTATCCGCTACCATAAATGCGGAATAAAAACCAAGACCGAAATGCCCGATGATCTGATTTTCACTTGTTTTATCTTTATATTTTTCCAGGAAATCTGCCGCACCAGAAAATGCAATCTGATTGATGTATTCGTCTACTTCTTCAAAAGTCATACCAATACCATTGTCTGCAAAGGTAATCGACTTTTCTTCCGGATCAACCGTTACGGTTACTTTTGCTTTATAATCTTCAGGGAATGCATACTCTCCCATTACTTCCAGCTTCTGCAGCTTTGTGATTGCATCACAAGCATTGGAAACCAGTTCTCGATAGAAAATATCATGATCGGAATACAGCCACTTTTTGATAATGGGGAAAATGTTCTCACTATTAATTGTTAAATTACCAGACTTAACAGCCATTTTTATCACTCCTAAATTATATAATGATGCTGCGGGAAAAAGCCCGCAACTATGATACGAAAAATCCAATCTTTTGTTTCGCCAAAGGATTCTTTTTTGTATAATCCATATCATAATACGCTCTAACGGGTTTGTCAAGCAAAAATTAGCACTCATTTGAATTGAGTGCTAATAATTTTTCATATTTTTTTCTATTTTTTATTATTTTTACAAGTTATTCATTCACATGTTCCTGGTAAATCGCAAAAAAATCAGCCTCGGAAAGTGTCACCAGTTCCTCTAAAGAGAGTTTTTCCCAGGCACTATCGTGAAATTGTGCCGTCAGATTTTTGACAAATGCATCGTACTGCTGGGTGAAATGTTCCTCTTTCCGTGCATTGATCAGTTCTTCTTTATGTTTCGCCGTTGCCTCCCGGTCATAATCTTCCAGACAATACACGATATAATAACCATCTTCTGCTTCCAGAACCTCGCTGATCTCCTGATCGGCTAATGCAAAAACCGCTTCTTCAATTTCTTCCGGCAGCTGCCCGCGTGCAATACTGATCGTATACTCACTTTTTTCACTATAGGTTTCTGCCACTTCCAGGAAATCATCTGTTTTTTTTGCTTTTTTCAAAATCTTCTGCATAGCAGAGGTCTGATTCTTTCCGTTCTTTGCCACGTAAAGATACTCTGCCTGCATAATTCGAGCATCGTTATCCGAAATTTCGGTTTCCAGATCCGAAGTTAAGACTTCCATTAATTTATTATAATAATAGTAAGAAGTGAATAGTTCCTGTATTTCTTCTTTATCCGTACCCAGTGCTGCTTTTTCCTCTTCTGTCAGCTGCGACCAGTACGTATCCGTGCAATTCTGCATCTGCTGTTTTTCTTCCGTGGAGAGTGTAATCTGGTTCTCCTCTGCCATTAATTTCATGCAGGTCATACGCGCTAGAAAATCTTTTAAAGACTCTTTGATATTTTCTTCAAACGTAACCCCATCCAATTGAACTGCCCAGATTTCCGGCCCGTAAACATCTTCTACTACTTTTTTCTGCGCTGCCATCAGCACCATCGCCTCTGACACCGTACAGATTTCTTCATCAATTTTAAATAATTCATTTTCCGCCAATGGCTTTACAATGCGGATATCAGACGATTCGCCTTGTCCGCAGCCTACCGCTGTCAGCATCACCAGCAACAAAAGCAGAGCCGTCAAGCGAAAAGTCCTACTGTTTTTCTGGCTTTCCTTCTGATTGTTACCTATACATTTTCTCATAAATTCAATCCTTTTCGTCATACAATTGTTGTGGAACTCTTATTTCTCCTGCATAGAATCGTTGTTTGAATCTCACTTTTCCCATGCAATCATGATGCAAATTCCATTTTTTGCAGGTCAGCTTCCTTAAAATGCATTGGTTTTTGCAACATGCAGCGAACTCCTATTCGATACATTCTAGCTGATTTTGCCGCAGAACCTGATAAATTCGAGCTGCCGGCAATCCCACCACATTATGGTAATCTCCATGAATTTTTTCAATGTATTTCATGCCAAGACCCTGCACTGCATACGAACCAGCTTTATCACGACCCTCTCCGGATGCAGCATATTCCTGAATTTCTTCTTCGCTCATCGGATAAAATACCACTTCTGTTTTTTCGGCAAACGAAACCGGCGCATGCCATTCCTCACCTTCCATCCATAACAGTGTAACACCTGTATAAACCGCATGGCTTCTTCCCTGCAGAGCCCGCAGCATCTGCACGGATTCTTCCGGGTTGGAGGGCTTTCCTAAAATCTGTCCCTCTAAAACCACAATGGTATCTGCCCCCAGTACCAATACTTCATTCCCAGCATTTCCTTTTTGCTCCCAGGCCTTTAAAGAGGCCGATGCTTTGCGGGCAGAAAGTGTTTGAACCATTTCAACGGGATCTGACTCCTGAATCCTTTCATCTGCATTTGCTGCCAGGATTTCAAAAGAAAAACCGGCCTGCTCCAAAATCTCCTTTCGTCTTGGTGAGGCAGATGCCAATAACAATCGCTTTTTTTTCCTCATTTTTTCTTCCTTTCCGCTCCTTTTTCCCTTACAGAGAACTCCCTTTCTCGTGTTTCTCTACCGGTAATTCCCTTTTTTGTTTCTTTTTTTGCAGGGAACTCCCTTTTTCTTACCGTTTCCCTTGCAGGAAATTTCCTTTTACTTCGAACTTAAACCAATTGGTTATCCCTGATAAAAATCCCTTTTAATCCTGAGATTCAATTACCAAAAGCTGACCTTCACAGATCTCGATTACGGCTTCTTCCTCAACAATTTCATTGCTGATACTCAGAGTATTGCCGTGTGTCAGTACCGCATTGTCCAAAGGGTATTTCATTCCTTTTAACGTCACACCACGAACTGTCTCCGTATACGGAATCAAAGAGACATATCTGCCAAAAGCTTCTGCTTTTTTCAAAATCCGTTTCGAATCAATCATCGTAATCCGATTGTGTGCATCTAAAATCGAACAGTCCACACCTGCTTTGAGTGGAATCTGTAACAGACCGATGGCTCCCAGCGTATGATCCAGACGCGTTCCGGTTGCACCCCATAAATGGATGGATTCCGCTCCCAGCCGAAGGGCAAGCCGAAGTGCCAGTTCCGTATCTGAAGCATCTTTTTCCGGTGGATGCGTCTCCCAGGAAATTCCCTCCTGTTTTTGAAAATACGCATATACTTCTGGTGAAACAGAATCAAAATCACCCACTGCAAAATCCGGTATAAGCTGCAGTCTCCTGGCTGCTGTCAATCCACCATCTACTGCGATCATCCATTCATACGTGTATTTTTTTAAAAAAAGAGAGGCAGATGTATCATCCACACTGCCTCCAGCTAGCATTAAGCAACGTTTCAAACCCATTCTCCTTTGCTTAATTCCTTGTTTTTTGTTTCAGCAAATGCTTACAGAGTTTTCAAAATATTCTGAAAAGCACGTACATTTTCCGCAGGATCGTTTTTAAAAACCGCAGAACCCGCTACTAAAACATCTGCACCGGCTTCGCATAAAGCAGCACAGTTATCCAATTTTACACCGCCGTCTAATTCGATCAGTGCATGAGAGCCTCTTTCCGTCAGCATCTGTTTTAAGGTTTTGATTTTTTCTACGGAATAAGGGATAAATTTCTGATTGCCAAATCCAGGGTTTACGGTCATTAAGACAACCATATCGACCAGTTCCAAAACCCAATCCAAAACATGGAGGGAAGTCGCAGGATTTAAAACAACCCCTGCTTTACAGCCCAATTCATGAATGTGATTCAGATCACGATCCAAATGAGTGGATGCTTCTGCATGAATAGAGATCACATCCGCACCGGCTGCTGCAAAATCTTCCAGATAACGTCCAGGATTTTCAACCATCATATGCACATCGAAAATATGATCGCTGTAAGGTCGGATTGCTTTTACAACAGGTGCACCAAAGGTAATATTGGGAACAAACATACCATCCATAACATCCAGATGAATATATTCCGCGCCTGCTTCACTGACAGTACGCACTTCTTCCCCTAATTTTGCAAAATCCGCTGATAACACGGACGGAGCTAAATACTTCATAACATTCTCCTTTTCATCCTATTTTTCAGTTTTATCGTAACTTTTTTATTGATTATAACATTGGATTCCTTGTAATGTTTATTGATTGTAACGTTTTCTTTGGAATCTTTCCGATTCACAACTTATTTGCAGCTTATTCACAAGCTTTTCATAAGCTTTTTGTGAAAGGTTATTTCCATCGTTTCCCTTTTGTATCGTACTTTTTAAGCTGGTGCAATTCTTCATAAAGGTAGCAATAAGAATCGTAACGTTCCTTTGCAATCTCTCCCTTTTCTACTGCTGCTTTTACGACACAATCTGGTTCTGAAACATGAACGCATCCCTGGAAACGACAATTTCCTTCGTGCTTTTCTAATTCCGGATAGTAATAGCGAAGCTCGCGGTCTTCGAGGCCGCGCAGCTCCATGGAACTAAAGCCCGGTGTATCCATTAAATACGTGTCTTCCTGTACATAAAACAATTCGGCATGGCGCGTTGTATGGCGGCCACGTCCAATTTTTTCACTGACACTTCCTGTCTGCGCCTGCGAATCCGGACAAAATGCATTTAAAAAGGAGGATTTACCCGATCCGGAAGGACCGGCTAATACCGTAGTCTTCCCTTTCAGCGCATCTAAAAGATTCGAAAGACCTGCTTTTTGCAGTACGCTGATAAAATGCAGCTCACAGGCATTTCCATAAATGCGTTCCAAACGCTGAATTTCTTCTGATGTAACCTTATCAATCTTATTAAAACACAATAATACCGGCAATTCCAATTGATTCATCGTGATCAGAAATTTATCCAGAAGAATATAATTCGGATCTGGATCTTTTGCTGCAAAAATTACCAGTGCCTGATCCACATTGGCTGAGGCCGGTCGGATCAGTTCCGACCGGCGAGGCAGGATTTCTACTAGATTTCCAACCTGTTTTTCCTCATCCAAAAGATCGATCACCACTTCATCGCCTACAAGCGGCTTTTGCTTTTTATTGCGGAAGATTCCCTTTGCACGACATTCAAAAATTTCGCCATTACCGGTGTGTACATAGTAAAATCCACCGATTCCTTTTACAATTCTGCCTGTTCTTTTTTTATTCTCCATGAGAATCCCCTGCACTGCTGTAATATTCCACGGTAGTGCCTCTTTCCACCGTAGTTCCTGCACCCGGAACGGTACGCACGATCTGTCCTTCCGGCAGACTGCTGCTTTCACTTCCCACATGCAATCCATCCAAGCCACTGTCTTCCAGTTTTTTCAAAGCTTCGTTTTCAGAAAGACCGGTCAGATCCGGTACACGAACGGTTTCCGGCTCCGTTTCCTGCGGTCCTAAGCTTACCGTCAAATGGATTGTCGTATCTTCTTCCACTTCGGTCTGCGGCGCAATACTCTGACGGATAATCTGTCCTTTGGGAACTTCATTGTTGTATTCTTCCTCAATACTTCCCACCTGCAGATTGGCTGCTAAGAGCTTATCCTGCGCAGCTTCCAGCTTCATCCCTTTTACATTCGGTACTTTTGTGGTGACAGTTTCCGGTCCAAGACTGACAACGATATCAACCTTTGTACCTTCCTCTGTTTTCACACCATAAGACAAGCTTTGACGGATAACCGTACCAGCGACTCGTTCACTATGCTCACTTGTCACTTCTCCACATTCCAGACCTGCATTTTTCAGCATATCCTGCGCGGTTTCCAATGGATTTTCGATCAGACGAGGAACGACAACCATTTTCTTGTCACTTCCGGTACTGACATACAAGGTTACAACCGTTCCAATTTCCACCGATTCGCCTACCTCCGGATCACAACGGATTACTTGATCTTTTTCCATTTCTTCCGAAGCTTCTTCCTTAATTTCCACCTGCAGATCCGTCTTTTCCAATGCCTTTTGCGCTGTTTCCACATTTTTTCCAATGATATTTGGAATAATACGGGTATCGACACCGCTGCTTACTGTCAAAAGAATCTGGGAATGCATTTTGACGATCGTACCTTCTACTTCGGAAGCCGAAATAACAAGACCTGCTTCGACCTTATCGGAAGATTTCTTCTCGATTTCATATCCCAAACTGGATTTATTTAAAATCGCAATGGCTTCTTCTGCCGTCTTTCCTACGACTGCCGGCATATAGACTTCATCTTTTGCCAATTTCATCTCCGTACTGGTTTCCGTTTCCTCTGAGCGTAAAGAAGGGAAGGAAAACAGATGAAAAGCCCGACCCAACAACAAGCCTGCGATCAGAAGCACAACTAACAACGCGCCGATTCCAATAAAGAAAACGACTTTTTCCATCTTGCCATCTGGATCGTCTTCATCCATTTCTTCTTCGAACTCATCATTTTCTTCCAAACCCAGCTGATAATTTTCTTCTTCCTGCGTCTTTAACGAAACTTTTCCCGTTTCTTCCTTAATCTTTTTGGCATCTTCTTCGGAAAAAACACGTGTGCCGCCTTCCTGCGTGATCACAACCTCTTTGACAAAATCTTCATCCGGTGTCATCAGGGCTTTTTTCAGATCATCGATCAGTTCATCTGCAGAAGCATAGCGCAGTTCCGGTTTTTTCTGGGTACATTTCATAATAATTTTTTCCAGACTGACCGGAATCATCGGTTCATAAACACTAGGCGGTGTGATTGGCTCCTTGATATGCGCCAAAGCAATCGCTACAGTTGAATCTCCATCAAAGGGAACACGTCCGGTGATCATCTCATACAATGTAATCCCAATTGAATAAATATCACAGCGTTCATCACAGGCAATCCCTCTTGCCTGCTCCGGTGAAATATAATGAACCGAACCTACTGTATTGGCAGTGATCGTCTGTGCCGTCACTGCTCTTGCAATTCCAAAATCCATGACCTTGGTTTTGCCATCTGGTGCCACCATAATATTCTGTGGTTTGATATCCCGATGGATAATACGGTTAATATGGGCTTCCCGGATTCCGCTTACAATCTGTACGGCAATGTTGATCGCATCTACGATTTCCAGCTTGCCCTTTTTCTGGATATATTCTTTTAACGTAATGCCCTCTGCTAATTCCATAACGATATAATTAATATCGTCTTCGGCACCTACGTCATATACATTTACTACATAAGGATTCTGAATACTGGCTGCAGCCATTGCCTCCTGCTGGAATCGCAGAATGAAACTTTCATCACTGCTATATTCCTGACGCAGAATTTTGACGGCTACATAGCGGTTCAGCTTCCGATCCGATGCTTTGTAAACATCTGCCATGCCGCCGGACCCCAGCAGCTCCATCAGCTCATATCTGCCAGCCAGAATTACTCCAACTCTATTCATACGCTACAGACCTCTCATTCCTTCTTCTGGAGAATCGTTTTCATGTTCATCATCTTCTAGTATTTCTTCTGCTTCTCCTGTCATAACCACCACAGCTGAAATATTATCCGTTCCTCCTGCATAATTAGCCTCACGAATCAAACGATATGCTTTGCTTTCTGCATCATCGGGAACAGCTAAAAATAATCCCAGCAAACTGTCGGGAACCATATTGGACAGTCCATCCGAACAAAGCAGGATTTGATCGCCTTCTTCCAGTTCCAGCTGAAAAATATCCGTCTTTACATCTGCTGCTGCTCCAATGGCTCTCGTAATGACATTCTTCGACTGCTGATACAGCTCACTATCACGGGTCAGCTGCCCTTTTCGAACCAATTCCTCTACATAACTGTGATCTTTGGTGATCTGCCGGATGCCCTTTTGGCGGTTATAAAGATACAAACGGCTGTCTCCCACATTCGCGACAGTCAGATGCCAATCGGAATCTAACGTACAAACCACGAGAGTCGTACCCATTCCGTATAAATTGGTTTCTCGGTATCCCTTTTCAAATATCTCATAATTAACCACCTGGAATGCCCATTCAAACAGTTCCGACGGTGTTTTTGCGGTTTCCTGCCGTATTAATTCCTGTAATCGCGCAATCGCATAGGCCGAAGCATAATCACCAGCCTGATGACCGCCCATTCCATCTGCAACCATAAACAGGTTATTCAGATTTCCGATTGGAGTACACTGCGCAAAAACAGCATCCTGGTTCATCTCTCTGCATTTTCCTGTATCACTTAATGCAAATGCTTCCAAGACAGCCTCCTTTCTAACTCTGCGGTGCCTTTGCTGCTTTATAAGAGCGCCTCAGCTGACCGCAAGCTCCCTGAATGTCTCGTCCCATTTCCCTTCTGATTGTAGCATTAATTCCATTTTTTTCAAGCATCTTTCGAAACCGCTCTGCATCTTCTCGTGTAACCGTCTGAAAATCTCTCTCCTT
>CAZTHP010000062.1:0-15988 GCA_964613155.1 uncultured Lachnospiraceae bacterium
TTATCATTTCCACCCGTCATCTGCCCATCAGATCTCCAGATTTCTTTACATTCTTTTTAATGTCTGATATACTGGAGCATGCCGAAATACCGCTGACGCTTTCCAGACTGCAATGGGTCTGAATTCGTTTTGTGTATCGGCAGATTACTGCTGATTTTCAAGATCAAGGAGGGCTTTTGAATGGCTTTTGATGGTGTTACTGTGGCAGGACTCGTTTCCGAAATGCGAAATCGTATTTTAAACGGACGAATTGCCAAGATTGCACAACCTGAGGAAGATGAACTGCTTTTGACAATTAAATATCAAAAAGACACCTGTAAACTTTTGATGTCTGCCAATGCCAGTCTTCCTTTATTATATTTTACAGAGAAAAATAAAACCAGCCCCGCTGTGGCTCCTAATTTTTGCATGCTGCTGCGTAAACATATCGGAAACGGCCGCATTATTGCAATTTCTCAGCCCGGTCTGGAGCGAATCGTTGATTTTACGATTGAACACTTAAACGAAATGGGCGATCTTTGTACGAAGCATTTGATCATTGAGCTCATGGGCAAACACAGCAATATCATTTTCTGCAAGGACGATATGCAGATCATTGACAGCATCAAGCATGTTTCTGCCCTTGTCAGCTCTGTGCGGGAAGTACTTCCAGGAAGACCCTATTTTATTCCTGAAACGATGCATAAAAAAAATCCGCTGACGCTGACCGCAGAGGAATTTTTAGATTCCATGAAAACGCATCCCTATCCTTTATATAAAGCACTTTATACCAGTTTTACTGGTTTCAGCCCGGTCATGGGAACGGAAATCTGCTTCCGTGCGGGGATTGAACCTGAAGTAGATGCCGGCTCCTTATCAGAAGCGAAACAGCTGCATCTCTATCAGACCATGCGCTATCTGTTAGAAGATATTCAAAAGGAAGAGTTCCATCCGCAGATTCTTTACCAGGATCAAAAGCCCGTGGAATTTTCGGCGATTCCATTAGAATGTTACACTGGCAGTACGGTTTCTGATTTTTCTTCGATCAGCCGCGTTTTGGAATCCTTTTATGCAGCTCGCAGCCAGGCCAGCCGGATCCATCAAAAATCTGCCAATCTGCGTCGTATTGTACAAACAAATCTGGAACGCAGCTTAAAAAAATACGACCTGCAGAAAAAACAGCTGCAGGATACACAAAAACGCGACCGCTACAAGCTTTACGGTGAATTAATTCATACGTACGGCTATTCCGTAGCAGACGGCAGCAGCCAGATGCAGGCATGGAATTACTATGATGACAATAAGGAAATTACGATTCCGCTCGACCCTGAACAAACGGTTTCGGAAAATGCCAAACGTTACTTTGAAAAATACAACAAACAAAAGCGAACGTTCGAAGCACTGACACGCTTTATCGAAGAAACACAGGCAGAAATCACCTATCTGCAGTCGGTCAGCAATGCCCTTGATATTTCAATCGAAGAAAATGATCTGACACAGATCAAAGAAGAACTGCGAGAAGCTGGCTATATTAAAAAACGAGGTCCCAAAGAGAAAAAAGCGCGCTTTACAAGCAAGCCATTTCACTATGTCACCCCGGATGGATTTCATTTATATGCAGGAAGAAATAATTTCCAAAATGAAGAACTGACTTTTCACTTTGCTACAAATCAGGACTGGTGGTTTCATTCCAAAAAAGCTCCAGGCTCCCATGTTATCCTGAAACAGGATGGACGGGAAATCCCCGACCATGTTTTTGAGCTGGCCGGACAGTTAGCCGCCTACTATTCTTCTGCGCGAAGTGCAGAAAAAGTGGACATTGACTATATTCCGAAAAAACAAGTGAAAAAGGTAGCCGGCGGAAAACCGGGTTTTGTCATCTATCACACCAATTATTCACTAATGGCAGAACCCACATTACGAGAATTGACGGAATGCACAGAGTAGTTCCCAAATGGAATGCAATTCCCTTTTCTTAAAATTTTCGAAAAGCTTTTACAGCTTACTAAACGTTTCGGAATGAAATGCCTTCCATGGAACTTGGCATTTCATTCCAAAAAAGGTCACAGCATGGTTTTCTGATATACGTTCTCCTAAGTGACAAGTTCTATTCTTCCACTTGTCTACCTAGAAGGAAATATATCATTTCACCTTACTGTGACCTTTTTATTAGGATGATTCTTGTTCGGATGGTTCTTTTTAGAACTGGATTCCTCACCTATTAGAATGTTCTTAATTCTTAAAGCTGTGAATCGGTGCCGGAATTCTTCCCGTTCGATTGATAAATTCACTGCAATCACAAGTATTCACAGGCTGTACCGGTGCTGCACCCAGCAGACCGCCAAATTCTACTGTATCGCCTACCTGACATCCGATCGCCGGAATGATACGCACTGCGGTTGTCTTCTGGTTGATCATACCGATTGCCGCTTCATCCGCAATAATACCGGAAATTGTAGAAGCCGGTGTTGTACCGGGAACAGCGATCATATCCAGACCCACTGAACAAACACAGGTCATTGCTTCCAGTTTTTCAATCGTCAATTTGCCGGCTCTTACGGCATCGATCATTCCCTGATCTTCACTGACCGGAATGAATGCACCACTTAAACCGCCTACATATGAGCTTGCCATAACGCCGCCTTTTTTCACCTGATCGTTTAACAAAGCCAGAGCCGCGGTCGTACCCGGAGCACCTACCGATTCAAGACCCATTTCTTCTAAAATCTCTGCGACCGAGTCACCGATTGCCGGTGTCGGTGCCAATGAAAGATCGACAATACCAAACGGTACGCCAAGACGTTTGGAAGCTTCCTGTGCCACCAACTGTCCCATACGAGTTACTTTAAAGGCCGTCTTTTTGATTGTTTCACATAATACTTCGAAACTTTCTCCATGCACGCCTTCCAGCGCATGTTTTACCACGCCAGGACCGCTGACACCAACATTAATGATCACATCACCTTCTGTCACGCCATGAAATGCACCAGCCATAAACGGATTATCATCCGGTGCATTACAAAAGACTACCAGCTTTGCACAGCCCAGAGAACCATTTTCTTTGGTGCGCTCTGCGGTTTCTACGATAATTTCGCCCATCAGCTTAACAGCATCCATATCCAGACCAGTCTTTGTTGAACCGATATTCACCGAGCTGCATACGCGTTCTGTAACCGCTAGTGCTTCCGGAATCGAACGCATCAGATTTTCTTCTGCCGGTGTGATTCCCTTTGAAACCAATGCCGAATATCCGCCTAAAAAGTTGACTCCCATGTCCTTTGCAGCACGATCCAGAGTTTTGGCGATGGTTACAAAATCCTGCGGTGTTTTACAGGCAGCTGCGCCTACCAGACCGATCGGTGTAACCGAAATTCGCTTATTCACGATCGGAATTCCATATTCCAGTTCAATTTCCTTACCAACTGCTACCAGATTTTTGGCATAGGTGGTAATCTTTGTATAAATCTTCTCATTCAGACGATCTAAATCCGAATCCATACAGTCTAAAAGACTGATTCCCATTGTAATCGTACGAACATCCAGTTTTTCATGACGAATCATCTGATTGGTTTCGTTTACTTCAAAAATATTGATCATGAGAAATCTCCTTAAATTCTATGCATCTTTGTAAAAATTTCTTCCTTCTGGCAGGTAATGGTGACACCAATTCCATCGCCAATTTTCTCCAATTCTTCTACCATTTCGGCAAAAGGCTTCTCCGTTTTTGAAGTATCTACGATCATCATCATGTTAAAATATCCCTGAATGATCGTCTGCGTAATATCTTCGATGTTGATATTATGTTCGGAAAGATACGTACATACCTTTGCAATGATTCCAACAGTATCTTTTCCTAATACAGTAACAATTGTCTTACCCATCTTTGCATTCCTCCCTGCTGATCCGCTGTTTTTCCTTTCGCAAAACAACAGAATCTGCTGTGTTTTTCTTTGTTAGAATACCAGAAAATCATGCTTCTGTAAACCTATATGTAAATAATCTCAGAGACCTGATCTCGCTTTGCTGGCTCAATGGAAAAATCATCCGCACACCAGCTGGAGCTGCTGCACGTAATCTCAGAGCGTACCGTTTCTAATGCCAAAGCTGCCAAGTTATTTTCCATCGAAATATGCCCCAACAGCACTTTTTTCAGCTTTTCGTGGAGTAATTCGTCTAAAAACTGACCGCTGGCTTCATTGGAAAGATGTCCATAATTCCCCGCGATCCGGCGTTTCAAATAATAGGGATACGGACCAGCCTCCAGCATCCGCAGATCATGATTCGCCTCCAAAAGCAACGCATTGATCCCTTGCAGATGGTCGATCAAATACGCATCATAATAGCCCAGATCGGTTACCACTGCAGCAGAGGATGCCTCGCAATCCATTCGATACGCGAGCGGATTCGCTGCATCATGCGAAATGGGAAGAGATTCTACTCGAATATCGCCAATTTCAAAACACTCTCCTGCTTGAATCGAATGAAAACAGTTTTCCGGCAATTTCCCAATATTTTTATATGCATAAATTTGCTGAATCGTCTCCTTTGCAGTATAAACCGGCACCGGATATTTGCGTAAAAATACGCCCAAACCGCCAATATGATCGACATGCTCATGGGTAACTAAAACAGCGGTAATATCATCCCCCGTCAATCCAATCTGCGCAAGTCCTTCCTGCACTCTTTTTCGGGAAATTCCCGCATCGATCAACAGATGCGTATGCTCTGAGCCTACATAAATACAGTTGCCGCTGCTGCCGCTGGCGATGCTCATCATCCTCATGCTCATGCCTTTGTCTCCTGCCCCGGTGTATGATTGTGCTCACAGCTTTCCTGTCCTGATGCACATCCTTGTCCATGGCTTTCTGCTCCCGTTGCACACACTTGTTCGCAGCCTTCCTGTTTAGACAATTTTTTTTCTTTTGAGGAATGATCTTGCATCAGTTCTGCCATAAATTCCCGCACCTGATGTCTCGTATATTCCCGGCTAGAACCATTGTCGATCAGGCGATCGCTGTTTCTCCGAAACTCCGAATGACTCATCTGGTTATGAATAATACTGTAGGATTTTACCTCAGAATATCCGCGCTGTTCATATAATCGTTTTACGCGTTCCTGCGTCGAAACATATACATACCAGATTTCATCGCAAAGCGGTTTCAAACCGCCCTCAATTAAAAGAGCCGATTCCACAACTAAAAACGGATTGCTGCTGCATGCAATCTGCTGCTGTACTGCCTCAAAAACAGCCGGATGAACGATTCCATTTACAATACGGGAAATCTCACGATCACCAAACAGCAGGCTGCCTAATTTCTTTTTATCGAAGGTTCCATCTTCTGCAAGAACCTCCTTTCCTAAAGCAGCGACTAATTTTTCATAACACGCCGTCTGCGGCTGCATCAACTGATGCGCCACCTCATCCGTTAAAATAATCTCGGCTTTGTATTCTTCTCGCAAAATTTTTAAAACCGTAGATTTTCCGCCGCCTACGCCGCCTGTTATCCCTATTACCTTTTTCATTGCTTCCTTCTCCATTCTTATTTGGTATCATACCAGCTTTTTCCCGTATGCATATCAATTTCCAATGCCACGGCCAAGTTTGCAGCATGCATCATTTCTTCTTTTAAAATAGCTTTTACCTGCTCGGTTTCTTCTACCGCTGCTTCCACCAAAAGCTCATCGTGAATCTGCAGCAGCAGACGAGATTTCTGCAATTCTTTTTTCAATCGCTGATCCACGCGGATCATCGCAATCTTAATAATATCCGCAGCGGTTCCCTGAATCGGTGCATTCATCGCGATCCGCTCGCCAAACTGACGCTGCATAAAATTACTGGATTTTAACTCCGGAACTGGACGAATCCGTCCATACAGCGTTCGGGTCATCCCCTGCTCTTTCGCAGTCTTGACTAAATTTTCCAAAAACTGCTGGATTGAGGGATACGTTTTAAAATACTGCTCCATATATTCCTGAGCTTCTTTTCGGGTAATACTCAAATCTTCACTTAATCCAAATGCACTGATTCCATATACGATTCCAAAATTCACGGCTTTTGCATTCCGACGCAACTGCGGAGTCACTTCCTCTAACGGCACATGAAATACCTGCGACGCAGTAATTGCATGAATATCCTCCGCCTGATTATAGGCATCGATCAAACGTTCATCCCCAGACATATGCGCTAACACACGCAGTTCGATCTGCGAATAATCGGCATCTACGAACACAAATCCATCTGCCGGAATAAAGATTTTACGAATTTCCCGACCCAGTTCCATTCGAATGGGGATATTTTGTAAATTTGGCTCCGTAGAGCTGATGCGCCCTGTAGCTGTAATTGTCTGATGGAAATTGCCATGAATGCGTCCATCCTCTTTTATATAAACGGCTAATCCATCCGCATAGGTCGATTTTAATTTCGCGATCTGGCGGTATTCCAACACTTTATCGACAATCGGATAATCCGGACGCAGTTTTTCCAATACATCAGCGGCCGTAGAATAACCCGTCTTCGTTTTCTTTGCCGCAGGCAGTTTCATCTTTTCAAATAGAATGACACCCAGCTGCTTCGGCGAATTAATATTAAAGGTTTCTCCCGCCAGTTCATAAATTTCCTGCTCCAGCTGTACGATCATCTCTGACAGCTTTTCCCCATACGCTTTTAAAGCGGCACGATCGGCACGAATGCCAAAATGCTGCATCGAATACAGGGTAAAGAGGAGCGGACGCTCCACTTCCTCATATAATGTCTGCATCTGACTCTGTTCCAAAGCCTCTTTTAAAACCGGCCAGGTTTCCAGAACCGCCTGGCAGCAGCATTTGGTCATCTGCTTTAGTTCATCCGGTTTTCCCATCCGTGCTTCCTGAATCGACATTTTGCCTAAAAGGTCTTTCCGGGAAACCATCATGCGATCCAAGTAATCACGTGCCAGATCATCATAATCATAACTATCTTTTAGCGGATTCAGCAAGTATGCCATAATACCGACATCTTCATACGCATCCATCTGCACGGTACCGCAGCGATAAAGTGCCGCAAGCTGCTGCTTTAAGTGGACAGTCAATTTCCGGCAGGGACTCTGCATCAAAATCGTGGTCATCTGATCCAGGATTGTAGGATCTTGCGCCAAATAAAGCGTTGTATCTACTAAAACACCGCCATATTCAATCGTACTCGCTTCCCACACGTCCTGAACATCCTGCCACAAAATAAAGGAAATCTTTTCACAAGAAGCAAGCGTCTCCTGAAAAGATACCAGATCCGACTCCGATTCTAACCATCGTTCTTCTAGGTTGTCCGCTTCTTTTGTTTCACCTTGCAGCAGATCTTCCGTTGAAAAACGACTGAGCAGCGACTTAAATTCCAGCCGTTTGATCCACTCATACGCTTCCGGTGTAAATAAGTTTCCCAGTTTTGCCTGTTCTAAAGAATAGTCCAGTTCACAATCGGTTTTAATCGTTGCCAATACCTTGCTTAATTCTGCCAATTCAAAATGAGCCGTTAAGGCATTGCGTGCTCTCGCCGGTGTCACTTCATCCAGCTGCTCTTTCATCGCTTCGATCGAATGAAAACGAGCGATCAGCGCAGAGGCCGTCTTTTCTCCGATTCCCGGCACTCCAGGAATATTGTCCGAAGAATCTCCCATCAAGGCCTTCATATCAATAAATTCCGTCGGTGTCACCTGATATAGATCGATCACATCCTGCCTCCAATAATTTTCGATTTCCGTCTTTCCTTTTTTCGTTTTCGGAATCCGTATGCAAATGTGATCCGAAGCAATCTGCAGCAGATCCCGATCACCGGAAACTAATGAAACTTCCATTCCCAAAGCTTCACACTGTTTTGCAAGGGTTCCCAAAATATCATCGGCCTCCAGACCCGGCTTTTCCACCGTGCAGATTCCCATCGCATGCAGCACTTCTTTTAAAACCGGAACCTGTTCATGCAGTTCCTCCGGCATTCCTTTTCGCGTTCCTTTATAAGCCTCATAAAGCTCATGACGAAACGTAGGGGCTTTCACATCAAACGCAACCGTCAGATAATCCGGCTGTTCTTCTTCCAAAATCTTCAATAAAATATTCAAAAAACCGTAAATCCCATTGGTGTGCAGACCTTGTGAATTGGTCAGCTCCGGTACACCATAAAAGGCACGGTTGATTATACTGTGCCCATCAATTAAAACAATTTTATTGCTCATATTTAACCTCTTTATTTAAAAAATCTTAAAAAACCAAAATCCCGTTTCAATCCAATACAAAACCTGAAGTCCCATCGTCATGACCAAAGCCCATACTGCCACAGTAAAAAAAGCGGTTTTAATCCTGCGATAGCGATTATAGTGCAGCACTTTCATCTGTGCATCCGCCAGGACATTGTGCAGCCCTTCATCCGAATCCATATAAATAAATTCTGTATTATCCTCCAACGCATTTAAAGCCATCTGAAGGGTCAGACACACCTTCAATTCTTCCTTACAGTCCTCACAAGTTTCCAGATGCTCGATCCACTCCTCCTGCTGCGCAATCGGATACACACCTTCTAAAAAATCGGTCATGGCCTTACAAGCCTCTCTGCATTCCATACTGCCATTCCTCTCCTGCCGACTGCCGGACCAAACAATGAAAGCCTGTTCCGCAGCCGCTGTATTAAAGCAGACTTTTATAAATCCTTCCTACTTTCATAATTGCACTTATCATACCGCATCAAAACAATTAATGCAAGGGTGTTGATGGCTTTTGCACTCACCTCCCTAGATGAAAACTCGAATAAAAGAAGACAAAACAGCCACAATAACCCTGTAAAATCGAATTTTTGAAAATTCTAAGGAGGAAAGAAAACTATGATCTGGATCGCAATTGGATGTTTCGTCTCCGGAACGATAAGCGGTGCCCTCTTAATGAGCTTATGCATTGCTGCCGGAAATAACCGTCAGGAAGAAGCCATCGAATCCTGATAAAGCAGCTGCATAAAGGACTCTGGAGTGCGGATTGGAACCGTTCCTTTGTAACGCTGCATTCCTCGCTCCAGAACCTCATGATAACGCATCTGATCCTCTGCCTCTAATGGCATATGATACACAATGGCTTCGCGCGGCTGTAAAGAATCTAAAAATTTACGCCCTGCTGTAAGCGAAAGAAAAAATGGATTGATAAACGCCAGATCCACTTTCCCCTGAAAATGCACAAACAATGACAATGCTGCAAAACTTTTATAGAGAAAAACAGGATCCGCGTCCCCACTGAAAAAAAACGTTTTCCCTGCATACTCCAGGAAAAAAGCACGATGCGCAACCGGCTCTCCTTTGTCCATCAAATGACGGCAAGGAATCGAAGCCAAGGTGTACAAAGGATTCGTGTTCCAGACAACATCTTCAAACTTTTGTTCCAAAACTTTAACAGAATCTTCTTCCAAAGCATTTGGAGAATTTTGGGGGAAATCCACGCGAATCTGCGCATCTTGCTGACGAAGCGCTTCCACTCCAGCAGCCGAATAATGATCGCGGTGAATATGCGTTACAAGCAAATCCGATAAATTTTCAAAGGGTGTCTCTTTGTCCAAAATAGCCTTTCGAACCGCCGCAGGAATTGCATCAAAGCACACGCAATCTTCAAAAAGACCATCTATTAAAAGACCGCTCTTTCCATCGGTTAAATAAACCCCTGCATTGGCAATATAATAAATTGATACCATCTTCTATCCTATTCTTGGAAATCCCACTCATTCAAACCTTCTGCTTTTCAGACAGCTTTTAGGAAGATTTCCCAATTTTTTTCTTAATATTATAAGAGTCTTCTGCACAAATTGCAAGAAATCAATTTCATTGGCATTTTTTTGTAATATTTCCAAAAAATTCTCGTTCAAAACTTTATAAAATGTCAAAACAGGAGGAATTTTTATTATGAATCGATTAAATGTTGCAATTGCAGATGATAATGAACGCGTCATTCAATCCTTAAGTGAAGTCATCGAAAAAGACGAGCATATGCATTTAATTGGAAAATCAACCAATGGCAAAGATTGTTATGAACTGATCAAACAAAAACAGCCTGATGTCGTATTAGTCGATCTGATCATGCCCAAATTGGATGGTTTGATGGTTATCCACAAGGTAAACCAGGACGAAAGCATTCAAAAAAAGCCGGAATTTATCGTGATGTCCGCCGCCGGCAGCGAGCGGTTGACAGAAGATGCCTTCCGCCAGGGTGCTGCTTACTATTTGATGAAGCCACTCGACTATTCTACCATCACCAGTCAGATTCGAAATGTCATGCAGCCCTCCCGCAGACCGGATGTACATCGCCATTTTTCCGGTGAAACCCGTGAAGAATACATGGAACGAAATCTGGAAAATGATGTAACCGAAATGATCCACGAAGTAGGCGTACCGGCTCATATCAAAGGCTATCAATATTTGCGGGATGCAATCATCATGTCTGTACAGGATATGGAATTGCTAAACTCTATCACTAAGATTCTCTATCCAACAATCGCTAAAAAACATAAAACAACCCCCAGCCGTGTCGAACGCGCTATTCGTCACGCAATTGAAGTTGCCTGGTCACGAGGACGCATGGACACGATTGACGCCTTATTTGGCTATACGATCAACACTGGAAAAGGGAAACCAACCAATTCGGAATTCATCGCCATGATCGCCGATAAAATCAGACTGGAATATAAGCGAAAAATCTGATATAATGCCACTATCTGACAGGACGGAGGCATAAAAAATGAGGTTACCTTTTTTCGACCGATTTATTAAAAACCATAGTTTACAATCTGTAGATATGGAAGAAGTCATCGATAAACTACTGCGGGAAATCATGCGAAATCCCCAGAATGATTACGAACAGGCTGCCAATAACATCGATGCCAGTATCGACTATGCCCGGATCGCAATGGAACAAATTGAACTGCATGCACCTGTTTTGTTGCAAACAATGCAGCAAATCGCACAGGAACCAGACGATACGATCCTTTCGGAAAAAACAGGCATTATCCTGCCTTATATCGCACAGCTGCGAGAAATCATGGATCGTCAAAACTACGAAGACGATATATTTCTTTTAGAAGACGATTGATAAGCATCCTGTTTCGGAAAACAATCCGGAATCAATGTTTTTTACTGATGACTGACAAGCAATCCTTTTCAGAAAACAATTCTGCATGGAGCAGTTTTACTGACGATTGATAAGCAATCCTTTTCAGAAGATGATTCTGCATGAATCGGTTTTAACAAGAGGATATCAGGATTCAGGCAATACCCAATTCGATGAAAATGGCAGCAGGGTATACTCCCTTTTAGGCAGACAAGCCAATCAATACTTGTCGTTTAAGAGGGAGCATATTTTATGTCTAAATTGATGTCAAAAAGGACGAAGGAGGTTTTAGCGATATGAATTTGATGACCATGGAGCATCTAACAAAATTTTATACCGAACGAATGCTTTTTGAAGACGCCGATTTTTCCATTAATACAGGCGAAAAAATCGGTATAATCGGCATTAACGGAACCGGAAAATCCACTTTACTGCGAATTGCAGCCGGTTTAGAAGAACCAGATGAAGGAACGGTGATTTCCAATCGAAATCTAAAAATCCGTTACCTTCCACAAAATCCAGAATTTGCCGAAGGGGAACATGTACTCTCTTACGTACTTTCGCAAAATCAGATAGGTGAAGACAGCATGGATTTTGCTTTAGAAGCAGATGCGAAAAACATACTGACACAATTTTCCATTCCCGATTATGATGCACCAGTCTCCCAGCTTTCCGGCGGACAGCGAAAACGCTTGGCTCTTGCCGCTGTTTTGCTCTCCGGTGCGGATCTGCTGATCTTAGACGAGCCCACCAACCATTTGGACAGCGAAATGGCCGGCTGGCTGGAAGAATTTCTAAAGAATTTTCGTGGTGCCATCTTGATGGTTACACATGACCGCTATTTTTTAGATTCTGTCACCAACCGCATCGTCGAAATTGATAAAGGAAAATTATATTCTTACAGCACCAATTATTTAGGATTTTTAAAATTAAAAGCCGAACGAGAGGCGATGCTGGAAGCAACCGAACGCAAGCGCCAAAGTATTCTCCGCGTCGAAATCGAATGGATGATGCGTGGTGCCAGAGCACGTTCCACCAAACAAAAAGCCCATATTGCGCGTTATGAAGAATTAAAAAATCAGCAAGCACCTGTGATCGGTGATAAAAAAGTGCAATTTGCCTCTGCCTCTACTCGTATGGGGCGCACGACGATTGAAATAGAAGATCTCTGTAAAGGTTTTGGCAGCAAAAAACTGATCGAACATTTTCAGTATATTTTCTTGAAAAACGACCGAATCGGAATCATCGGACACAACGGCTGTGGAAAATCGACTCTTATGAAAATGATCATGGGACTCGAACAGCCAGATTCCGGCAGTATTAAAATCGGTCAAACAATTAAAATCGGATATTTCAGTCAGGAAAATGAATATATGAATCCTTCTTTGAAATTAATCGAATATATTCGCGATCAAGCAGAATATGTCAGAACCTCAGAGGGGGTTATTACAGCTTCCCAGATGCTGGAACGCTTTTTATTTCCCCGGCATGTCCACTATACCCGAATTGAAAAACTCTCCGGCGGTGAAAAAAGACGACTTTATCTGCTGCGAATTTTAATGGAAGCCCCTAACGTACTGATCTTAGACGAACCCACCAATGATCTGGATATTCAAACTATGACAATTTTAGAAGATTATCTGGATTCTTTTGACGGAATTGTCATTACAGTATCACATGACCGCTATTTCCTGGATCGTGTCGTACGAAGAATTTTCGCATTTGAAGAAAATGGACATCTGACCCAATATGAAGGTGGCTATACCGATTATGAAAATACGGTAAAAGCCAAACAAAAAAATATTTCTGAAACAAGTTCAGCATTTTCGAAATCCAATCTGAAAACGAATGAAAGCTCCAAAATCAGTGAAAGCAGCAATCTTTCCACAGAAGGCTGCACAACCGCGGATGTCTCTACTTTAGAAAGCGATGCCAGCAAAAAAAATCGAAATGGCCGTACACATGCTGTCAAATTACGTTTTACTTATAAAGAAGCAAAAGAATACGAAACGATTGAAACGGAAATTCATTCGCTGGAAACACGGATTACAGAAATCGAAGCAGAAATGTCTGCAAAAGCTTCCGATTATACTGCACTGAACCAATTAATGCAGGAAAAAGATACCTTGGAAGAAACTTTACTCGAAAAAATGGATCGATGGGAATATCTGGAGAACCTTGCCGCCCAGATTGAAGCGCAAACAACCGCTCACTAATCTTCTAATCTCTATTTCTTCTAATTTTTGCTTCTTCCTACTTTTATAAATACTTTACTATAAATGAGCAAATAGCAAAAGTTGCACAAAAGCAATCAGATTTGTCTGCTGTACAAATGCTGTACAAAGATTTTTTTCAGCTGTAGTCCCTTAAATCTTTGTAATGTAAAAACATCTTTGTGCATTATTTTAAATTTGCTCATCTATAATATTTTAATCATTTGCTCATTTATAGTATTTTAATCAAATGTAAAATAAAATTCCACTTTGTAAGAGAGCATGCGGACATTTTTTAGACAGCCATGCCCATTCCATCTTATACTTATAGGGATGGAATTTACTCTTACAAGTAACGATATAAATATTTTTTCATAGATTTGAAAAAAACACTTGCTTTTTTTTCAAATCTGTGGTATCTTATATCTCGTTGATGCCGGTGTGTCGGAATTGGCAGACGAGACAGACTCAAAATCTGTTATCCGCAAGGGTGTGTGGGTTCGAGTCCCACCACCGGCACTGAA
Organism: uncultured Lachnospiraceae bacterium; assembly: GCA_964613155.1. Taxonomy (GTDB): domain Bacteria; phylum Bacillota; class Clostridia; order Lachnospirales; family Lachnospiraceae; genus TWA4. The sequence goes on from CAZTHP010000062.1 coordinate 13,820, forward strand.
AAACCAGTCTTATACAGCTGGTTTTTCATCTTTTCACGCTTCATTAGCTCAGTTGGTAGAGCACTTCACTCGTAATGAAGGGGTCGCCGGTTCAAGTCCGGCATGGAGCTGCTTGAAAAAGCCAGTAACTACGCAGGTTACTGGCTTTTTTGTTGTGCTTAGAATAAGGTCGGAAAATGCATTTGACTACATTTTGACTACACAAGCATCTTATTAATCGGTAAAAATCCGATAAAATGATACGATTTTATTGGATTTAAAAAGATGATAAAATAAATCCATTAATCCATTGGTGTTTTTTAAGTTTTTCTTTCTCATTCAGCACAATCAATTATTCATTTATACGTTCTTCAATCCGCAATAAGCGATTATATTTTGCGGTCCGCTCCCCTCGACAGGGTGCTCCTGTCTTAATATATTCTGTTTGAAAAGCAACAGCCAGATCTGCAATCGTGGTATCTTCTGTTTCCCCGGAACGATGCGACATGATCGTCTGATAACCATGTTCCTTCGCATATGCAATTGTCTTCATGCTTTCACTCAGCGAACCAATCTGATTTGGCTTAATTAAAATCGCATTTGCAGCTTTTAACTGAACCCCTTTTTCCAAACGTTTTTGATTCGTTACAAATAAATCATCCCCTACCAGCATGATCGAGCGATCCATTTTTTCCGTTAACTCCTGCCAGCCACTCCAATCTTCCTCATCCAAACCATCTTCAATCGATTTTAGAGGATATCGTGCGCATAATTCCCTGAAATAAGCAAGCATTTCACTTGAACTTCTCTGAATTGAAAGCGCATGACAATCATCCGTTTTACAATTACTGGTTACCAGATCCGGCTCTTGATGATCCATCTGCCGCTCAAATCGCATAACTTCCGTTTCCCCAGGAAAATAATAAGTTCCACTATCTGGCTGGTATAATTCACTACAAGCTGCATCAATCGCAAATACAATATCTTTTCCACAGGTATAACCAGCTTCTTCTACCGCTCTTGTCAAATAATCAAATACCTCAAAGGCATCTTTCAAATTCGGTGCAAAGCCGCCTTCATCACCTACTCCTACTGCATGTCCATCTTTTTTCAAAAGCTCTTTTAATGCGTGATATACCTCACAGCACCATTGCAATCCTGTCCGAAAAGAATTCGCATGCTGCGGCATAATCATAAATTCCTGAAAATCCACCGTATTTGTGGCATGTTTTCCCCCATTTAAAATATTCATCATGGGAATCGGCATTTTCTGCACACCTTCTGAGGCTAAAAAACGATACAACGGCAGTTTTGCATTTTTAGCAGCTGCTTTTGCCACTGCCAATGACACACTTAAAATTGCATTTGCGCCTAACCTAGTTTTATTTTCTGTTCCATCTTCTTTTAATAATAATTGATCCAAAGCTTTTAAATCATGAATGGACTTTCCCTCCAACAAAGCATGAATCGTTGTATTGACATGTTCTACCGCTTTTTCAACACCTTTACCGCAATAACGAGATCCACCATCGCGCAATTCACAAGCTTCAAATTGACCAGTAGAAGCCCCCGAAGGAACCGCTGCACGGCCTACAACACCATTGTTTAATACAACGACTGCCTCAACCGTTGGAAATGCTCTGGAATCTAAAATTTCTCTTGCAAAAACCTTTTTAATCGTTACTTGACTCATGATAAAACTCCTTCTAAAACTTCTTTTTTAGTTTGCAGTTTCTCGTTTTACATCTTTACATAATCTACATCTTTATATCGATTCTATCGATTAACTTATACACTTATAGTTTTAACCAAAAGTCATTTTTTTATGTAGCATGATCTTCTGAGTCGTTTATAAGACCAAATGATAGCACCAAGCTTCAGGATTTACAGTAAGTTCAAATGCCAGCATATCCGTATATACAGCATATATAATTTTTTAATAGAATAATGGAAAGCAACCGCTCCATTTAACCAATATATTTCTATTTAAGCAATACATTCAATCAACATTAAATTTCATTAGAAAACAAAAAAAGACAGTCAAACTTACATTCAACTGTCTTTTCACCAAATCATCTATTCGATTCCTTGTACCTTCAAAACTGCATATTGTCATTCTTTATCTAATGCATCGTTCCGTTCTCACGAAACTCTGCAAACCTTTGACGTTTCAAACCAGACCTTCCATCA
>CAZTHP010000063.1:0-15307 GCA_964613155.1 uncultured Lachnospiraceae bacterium
TGCTATCTGCGCACAACGTATCCGGAAGATTTTTATCTCGGCAGTTTGGCAGGACAGATGAAAAATGTCAGAATGCAGGATTGTTCCAGTGAAGCAGTTGTAGAAGCAATCGTAAGCGGTGCTTCAAAAGAAGCGGCGAAAGGATATAGCTATATTGGTGGGCTTGTAGGCTACAGTGGTGTGGATCGAAGTATTGGCTCACAGTATATGGCTATGCAGAACGTTGTGTTTTCTGGTCAGGTTTTGGTAACTGGATATACGAATCCCAATAGTAAGCGGATTTCAGTAGGCGGTGCAGCAGGTTTGTGCAATGGTGTGATGGCAGATTGTCAAAATGCTGGAGAAATCAAAGTATTTGAAAAATCTGCAACTGACGGTAAGGATGCGCTTTCCTTCTATGTAGGAGGCATTGCAGGAAGCGGTCATTATGTGCGCCAATGTGTCAATCTTGGAAAATTGTATCTGGATGTGGGAAAGAGCAGGGTTCATACTGGCGGTATTATAAGCTGGACTACGGGAAGCGGCGCTTCTTCTTCCGATAATGAAGTACGCCATTGCCAAAACAGCGGGCAGATTCAGATAGCGAGTGCTGCAAGTGCCGTGATCGCCGGAATTGCATATGGACAAACACCTGTGATCGGCAGTGTGAATCTGGGCGAGCTGGATTATGAAGGAACTGGTGAATGTTTGATCTATCACGTGAGTTCCGGAACCTGGGCTCTTTCTCAGGTGAAAAACTACTATTTAGAAGGAAGCGTATCCGCCAAGAATCAGTCCCATGTAGAGGCGGTAGAAAATAGTATCGGATTTACGAAAGAAACTCTGTCTGCGGAAGCAATCTGGAACTTAAATGTTCTTCCGGATTCGCAAAAAAGTGCGGAAATCTGGGCAATGGGGGATGGAATCCCTGTTTATGCAGACGAAGATCATCCGGTAATTTATGCCGCTTATTTTAAAGAGGCACTGGGAAATACGGTAAGCCTTTCCTGTAACGATGAAGTATATGGAAAAAATACGGCATATTTTACAGCAGGCAGCAACTTAATGCTTTCCATCAGCCGTGATTGTTATTTCAAAAAAGCAATCGTAAATGGCGTAGACTATACGGATACGCTGGACATGGAGACTAACTTTGAACTGCCGATGAAGTCTGGAAATGTGGCGATTGAAACAGAAGTCGTATCCGCAGAAGCCGGTGAGGTGATCGAACTGATCCAGGAACTGGAAGCGCTTCTGGATGAACGTTTGAGTACCGATACAGTATTTATTGAGACCAAACAAGCTTATGATGCGCTGACAAAGGAACAGCAGGAAGAGGTTGGCGAAGAATATCTGAGCGTGATCCGGATTGCTGCGGAAGATAATCGATTTACCGTAACCTTAGATCAGGATCGTTATGTCTACGATGGACAGGCTCATTGTCCTGCTGTTATGGTAAGCAGTGGAACCCTTGATCTGGTGGAAGGGCAGGATTATACACTGCGCTATTACCATAATGTCGAGGCTGGTACAGCAATGGTCAAGGTTGTCCTGAAAGGTATTTATTCGGGATCGGTAAAGGAATATTTCACGATCGAAGCAGCAGATTTGGAGGATTATCAGGTAACGCTGGAAAAATCCTATCGCCATACCGGAAAGAAAATCTGTCCGCTTCCAGTAGTCAGCCAGGGAACGGTGAAATTGGTTCGCAATGTCGATTATACGCTTACGTATCAGAATCATGTGAATCCGGGTACGGCAAAGGTGATCGTCAAAGGAACTGGCAATTATCAGGGAACGATAACAGCGAATTTCCGGATTTCTGCTGCGAAAGGAAAGAGCTACACCGTAGACAAATTGGTGTACCAGGTTCTGACAGAAGCAGCAGCTGGAGGAACGGTAAAAGTAACGGGTGCTTCCAATCAGAAAGTAACCAGTGTAACGATTCCGTCTTCGATTAAAATCGGAAAAGATACCTATAAAGTAACGGAAATTGGTGCCAATGCTTTTAAAAATTACAAATCTCTGACCAGCGTGACGATTGGTAATCAAGTTACGACGATCGGGAAAAACGCGTTTTGGGGAGACAGCAAATGTAAGAAGATTGTGATTACTTCTAAAAAACTTACATCGGTTGGCAGCAATGCATGGAAAGGAATCCATAAAAATGCGGTTATTCAGGTACCTTCTGCGAAATTAAAGAGTTATCAGAAATTATTGAAAAACAAAGGGCAGGAAAAAACTGTCGTGATCAAGAAGTAGGGAGAGAGCGTTATGGAGAACAGAAAAAGCAATGCAAAAGGGAAGCAGAAAATCGTTCTGGTTGTTTTGACCGCGCTGCTCCTTACTTTTCCACAAAGCCTGGTACAGGCCAAATATAGCAGCTTGCCCGCACAGAAAGTGAATCTGACGGCTGAGGATGCTCGTGCAGCAGAGCCAGATGCAACGATTCCAGAGGGAATGGCAGGTGAGGGTACGGCAGAAGCACCGTATCAGATCACAGCGGTCGAGCAGCTGCAATATATGGCAGCAAAGATCAAAAATGGTGTCACCTACGCGGGGATTCATTTCCAGTTAATGAATGACCTGGATTTAAAAGAACGGGCATGGGATGCATTGGGCGGCAATGGAAAAAACTCCCAGTATTTTTCCGGGCTGTTTGATGGTGCGCAGCATACGATAACAGGATTGTATATTAACAGTGCAGATTCGTATGAAGGTTTCTTTGGTTATACAGTCGGCGGAAGCATCCGAAATCTGACGATTGAAGGAACCGTGCATGGTTCTGGTGACTGCGTAGGCGGTTTGACCGGTGCAATTCGAGGCACCCGGATTGAAAATTGCACCTCCCGTGTTACCGTGGTTTCCTATGGAGAAAAAGTCGGCGGAATCGCCGGAGAAGGAAATGGAACCATTCAAAATTGTATCAATGAGGGCACAATTACGGCAAAAGGAAACTACGTTGGCGGAATCACCGGATATATGAGTGATAGGGGAAGTATCATCGCTAATTGTATTAACCGGGGAGAAATCACCGGAGAAAGTATCGTTGGCGGCGTAATCGGTGCGTCTTATCAGGCCTTTTCGAATTGCAGCAATGAAGGAAGCGTTACGGGCGAATTGGATGTAAAAATCGGAGGCGTTGTTGGTTTTTCCATCACAACGGTATCTCATTGTGCCAATACAGGAACGATTTCAGCAAAATCCGCCAGTAATTCTTCGGAAGCATGTGTAGGCGGAATTGCCGGAATTTCTCGTGCGATCGGTTACTGTCACAATCAAGGAACCGTTACAGGATTTTCCAAAACGGCAACCGGAGGCATTATAGGAGCAGTCGAAAGACTTTCTGGTATTACGCGACTTCCGTGGGTTTACAGCAATTATAATGAAGGATCTGTTGTGGGAGGCGGAAAAACAGCAGGTGCCATTGCCGGTGCAGATGGGAATGTAAATCATCCCAATGAAGCGAATGCAGAGATGGCAGTTGCAAATTATTACACCAAGGGTTCTGCCAAACAGGGAATTGGCGGCTATATCGGTGATTTTACCTACTGCCAGACTGATGAACACTTTGCGTCAATGACACTGGATGAATTGTGGCTGTTCAATACTGCCAATGAATTATATGAAAATCGAGGCGATTGGGTTCTGACGGAAGATGGAATCCGGCTGTCCGATGCCGATCATCCAGGAATGTTTAAGCTTCAGGTCAATCAGGGAAATGAAAAAATTCTGTATGTATATAGCGACGGAACTCTTTATACGAGTAAATCCGGTTATTTAAAAGGCGGAAGTACCTTGCTGTTAGAGTGTCGGGAAGGTTATGAGTTTGAAACCCTGTCAATCAATGGAGAGCAGATTGCAGACGTTCAGTATCAGAGCCGCTACGAATGGATCTTAGAAAATCGGGATATGACGATTGAGGCAACGTTTACCAGTGAAGGAATTGCAGCGACGACAGAGGCGATTGCAGCAATTGGTGAAACCATTACAACGGACAGTCGAAAGTTGGTCGATACGGCAAGAGAAGCCTATGAAGATCTCACCTGGAGAGAAAAACGGCTGATGGGAGAAGAACCCGTTGCCGTTTTAGAGGCGGCTGAAACGATGCTGGACTATCTGGAATCCTTCCAGGTTGAACTTGCGCAGACGAGTATGCCTTATAATGGTCAGCCCAGACAGCCTGCGATGACACTGCGGCAAAAGACGGAAACGGGTCTGGTCGATCTGGTACGTGGATTGGATTATTCGGTTGAATACAGCGATAATGTACAGGCCGGTACAGCCATGGGAGAGATTTCTCTCTGGGGAGATTATCAGTCAAAAGGAAAAATTCGCTTCCGTTTTACTGTGAAAGCAACTCCTTTGAAAACTTGTACGATTTCCTTAAAAACAACGTCCTATACGCATAACGGAAAAGCACGGAAACCATCGGTAACGGTGAAAAGCGATGGAGCCGTTTTGAAAAATGGCACGGATTATAAAGTGAGCTACAGCTCCAATGTCAATCCCGGCACTGGAAAAGTGACGATAACCGGTATCGGAAATGTAAGCGGAAGTGTAACGAAAACCTTTAAAATTCAGGCCGCAAAAGGAAAAACCTACACCGTAGGAGATTTGAAGTATAAGGTAACTGCTGTTGGCAGTAAGGGAACCGTGTCAGTAGCAGGTGTTAAGGACAAAAAACTGAAAAAAGTAACCATCCCGGCTTCGGTTAAGATTGGAAAGGATACTTATACTGTCAATCAAGTCGAAAAGAATGCATTGGCGAACTGTAAGAATCTAAAGGATATTACCGTCAAGAGTACGAAGATCAAGTCTGTCGGGGCAAATGCGCTGAAAGGCATTTACAAAAAGGCTGTGATAAAAGTACCGTCCTCCAAGTATAAAACGTATGCAAAATTATTTGCAAATAAAGGACAGGCAAAGACAGTCGTGATCAAAAAGTAAGTGACAGAGAGCTATAGAAAGTGGTCACAAAGTAAGTGACAGGGAAACCATAGAAAGTGGTTACAAAATAAAAGAGAAGTAAGAGGACATTTAAAATGGAGACAATATGGATCAATAATCTGCTGCGAACCATTGTAGGGGCACTTGAAACCCCCGTAATTCTTGTGCTGATGGTATTATTGGCAGCAACCATTATCATTGTAGGAAGTTTATTGGTAGAAACCTTTACCGAGCGTCGGCTGATGAAGGAAAAAATTCCGGTATTTGTTACAACGCTTCAAGAAAAAAGCGTAGAGCAGCAAAAAGGACTGATTCAAAAATGCGGACTGCTGACCAGACAAAAAGAAGTGCTGATCTATCTTCTGGATCATGCGGGATTACCGGCAGAAGAACGGGAAAGTCTGGCCAAGCAGCTGTTATATGAAGAAGAACAGCGTTATCAGAAAACGATTACCATTACCGATGTGGTCGTGCGAATTGCGCCGATGTTCGGTCTGCTGGGTACCTTGATTCCGTTGGGACCGGGTCTGATCGCATTAAGTCAGGGGGATACCGCAACACTTTCCAAATCGCTGATGACAGCATTTGATACGACCGCAGCTGGTCTGATCGTAGCAGCGATTAACTTTTTAGTATCGACGATCCGAAAACGTTGGTATGATTCTTACGTTGTAGGTTTGGAGACGATCATGGAGATTCTTTTGGCAGAATTGAAGAAGGAGGATTGCGGCAAATGCTGAGACGAACAGGGAGAAGGGGAAGTTTAAGCGGATCAGAACCGGAAAATCCTATGGATGGTCTGACCAATTTATCCGATGTAATGCTGGTATTCTCCTGTGGACTGCTGCTGGCGTTGATCTTAAATTACAATATCAATGTTAGCGAGATGCCCAAGACCGAGGTCGAATACGATTATGAAATTGAGATGGCGGGAGAAGGCGAAGATTCGCAGAAAATGGAAGATGACTCCGGATTCCAGCAATTGGGAACGGTGTATGTAGATCCCAAAACCGGGAAAATGTATGTCGTAGATACCGTACCAGAAGATGCAGCGGGAGAAAGTACAGAGAATCATGAAAGCAATTAAACGAAAAAAATGTCTGTATCTGCTGTTGGTGCTGCTGGTCGTTTTCCAATCAGCAGCGATCGTTTCCGCCGAACCGGAAAATCTGTATGAGGTAACCTTTAATGGTTTAAACGGTCTGGCAAGCGTAACGGTTCGAAACAGCGATACCGGTGTGGAAATGGAAAAAGTTTCCGATTCTGCGTATTGTCTTCCTGTCGGCAGCTACGTGTATGAAATTTACTGGGAAGGTGAGCTGTATACAAATGGCGGTTTTCAGATCGTCGATGCGGCTCAGGTGATTGAAATTGTGCTTCCAGATGAGGAAGAAAAGACACCGCCGGATGAGGAAGAACCGGATATTCAGCCGGGAGATGGCAGTCAGGATAATGATGATGGCGATTCCAATGTAGATCAAGAAAATCCTGGATATACCGAAGGGGAGGATGAGATTTATGTGCAGCTTCCCGTTGACTTTGATCAGGATGGTGATGATCTCTATGCCGGCGGTAATGGTCAAGGCGGCAGTGAAAATGGTCAGGGCGGCAATGGCAATGGCGGAAGTGGTCAGGGCGGAAGCGGTACTGGCGGTGGTGGCTCCAATGCTGGCGGCAATGGCAGTGTCGATGGTACAGGTCAGGGCAATGCCGATGCCAACAATAGCGGCAATTCCCAGCAGAATACGCAGGAAAATGAGAAGGATCACACCTCGGATACGTCGGAAAAGCCCAAGACTGAGGAGCCGAAAAAGCAGGATGGAACGGCGAAAGAGGATCGAAAGACAGGAGAACAGGACAGTAATCTGCATGCCATGAGTCAGGATGGAACAAAAGAGCAGGAAAAGAGTACCTTAAAGGATCAGCTTCAAAATAAGCCGGGACTTTCGTATACGGAGGTAAAAATATCCGGTGAAGTGCCTCGTGCAGGAAGTGAAGGGGAGCAGAAAAGTGATGATCAGCTTCTGATTTGGGTAACTGCCCTGCTGACAGCAGGACTTTTATTTGGCGGTATGATCCAGCGTGGAATCCGTTTCCACATGAGCCTGCAATGAAAGAGAGTGGGAATTTTAGAAATGGTAATAAAATCTTGTAAGAAAAAGCAAACGATGCGGATCGGGCTGATGCTCTTGGGATTTTGCCTGATGCTCCTGACAGGAGATATTTCTGCTTGTGCAGAAGAAACGGTGGATTGGCCGGGTGCTTATAATCATGAGTATGGAAATGCGGTAGTTTCTTCCATGCTGGCGACCAATACTGATGAAATTTATGAGAAATGGAAAATATCCGTCGGCAGTCAATCCGATCTGGAGGGGTATTACGCCGGACAAACGGTAATTGTCGGGGAGTATCTGTATATTACGGGAAAGGGCTATCTGTATCAGATCGATCTGGAAAATGGAGAGATTGTAAAAAAGGTAGAGGGCGGAAGCACCAGTGTCTATTATGATTATCTGGCCTACGGAGATGGGATGATCTTTGTTTCCTGTCCCTCTTATATTCAGGCATTTGATGCCAAAACACTGGAATTTCGCTGGCAGACCTCTACCGGCGGTCAGCACACCTATTTAGTGGGAGGGCAGGTCAATTATGCAAAAGATTATGGCCTGTATCGACCGCTCGTGTATCAGAACGGTTATCTGTTCTGCGGGAAAAATGCCTTTAAAACGAAGGATTTCCCGGTAAATTCCAGAGGATATAACAAACCGGTCTGGAGTATTTCGGATGAATTTAATCGAAGTGCCGGTGTTGTGGTCGGGGACTGCTATTATGTTTCCGCTGCGCAGACGGTTTATGCAGTGCGTTATGAAACCGGCGAGATTCTTGACCAGTGGAAATTCAGCAGTTCCAAAAATCAGGCAACGTGGAGCGGTGTGGTTTATAACGAGACGAATCAGCGGCTGTACTGGGGCTCTTATATTGGTTCTTGTGTGTATTCCGTTCGGATCGGTGAAGATGGAATGTTTGTAGCCGATTCGGCAATTACGCAGAAAAATAGCCAAAAAACGGTCGGAACACCGGTTATTTATGGCGGACGGGTGTATCTGGCCGGGGAAAATGGCAGCATTGATGTGCTGGATGCTGATACGCTGGAACGGATTTACACGAATCGAAACAATGACAGCGGTAAGGTGCAAAGTACTCCGATCCTGACGACGGCTTATTTGCAGGATGATCCCAAAAAGCCGGGACATGTGTATTTGTATTATCAAGGATGCAATCAGCCGGGAACGATTTTTGTCATGGAGGATTGGCAGGGAAACCGACAGGCGCAGGCGATTCAAAAAGCCGCAGTTCCCTCTGTTTCCGGTGTTTCCACCGAGCAGATCGCAGTCGATCAGAAGGGGGATCTGTATGCTTATAATGAAAGCGGATATTTGTTTGGCTTTAAATCCAGTGGTGTATGGCTGGAAGAACTGAGCGTAGCAGAAGCAAAGAAGCCAATGCATTTCAATCCAAAAAAAATTTCGTATGAATGTGTATATGGAAGCAATCAGGATACACTGACTGTCCAGTTCAAAGCATCTGCTGGTGGAATTGTAACGATAAATGGAAAAGTCTGTGAGGGAAGTATCACGCTGCCCAAAACAACAAAACAGGTGTCTTTAGAAGTTTCCAGTGAAAATCCGGATGATAAGCGAACTCGTGTTTATACAATCCAGTTCCGACAGGCGAGTGCAGATGCAGCACTGAAAAATCTGCAGCTGGGAAAGAGCAAAGAGGACACCGATCAGATCGCGCTGGAACCGAAATTCTCGCCCGATCAGACCCGATATGATGTTTCCTATACGAAAGATATCAGTAAGCTTTTGCTGACAATCACCCTTAGCGATTCCAAGGCTTCGTTACAGGTAAAAGGAAAGGGCTTATCTTCGGAAGTGCTGGAGCTGAAGGATTTGGGAAATGGTACATTTCGTTGTACCACTGCCTTGCAGGATGACCAGGATTTGGGGACGATCCGAATTAAGGTCACCGCAGATGACGAGGAAAGCACACGGGAATATGTGATTCATTTGTCCAGGGCAGATGAAGAAGCTCCTGTACTGAAAAAGGTAAAAGCAGTACGACTGTCTGACAAGCGTGCCAGCGTTGTATTTCAAACGACAGAAGCCGGAGAAGTGTATTATCGGACTGCAAAAGCCGGGGAAAAAGTAGTTTCTGTTGCGACATCCGGTACGGGAATCCATGTGAAAGCCGGAGAAAATACGTTGGCGATTGAGGGAATGAAAGCCAGAGAAACGTATATTTATCTGGTGTTAAAGGATGCGGCAGGAAATGAAAGTAATCTGTTAAAAGTTCCGGTCGATCTTTATCAGATGAATGCTCCTGCGATCACAGGCGCAAAAGGAATTGCTTATAAAAAGATTCAGATTACGTGGCAGACGAATCCGGATGCAGCAGGCTACCGGCTTTATCGAAAGAAAGCAGGAGGCGGTTATTCCGCAATTGCCGTAATTACAAACGGCAGTGTGGGAAGCTATGTAGACAGCACGGCACAGCCGGGAGTTTCCTATACCTATACTTTACAGGCGTATCGTACCATAGAGGGCAGCCGCTATTACAGTGATTATGGGAAAACGTATCGCACCGCAGTGACATGGTATCCTGGGGAAACACAGCTGAAAAGCGTCAAAGCTACAGATTACAGTTCGGTAACGATTCGCTGGAAGCGGCAGTCTGCGGTGACGGGATTTTATATTTATAGAAAGGTTGGAAGCGGCAGTTATAGTAAGATCGCGATGGTAACAGGAGCCGATCAGAATACCTATGTCGATACAAAGGCACCTTGTGGAACGAAGTGTACCTATATGGTGCGTGCATATCGGAAAAATGGTTCGACCTCATATATGGGATACTACAGTGAATCTGCATCCGCAACACCGAAATTGAGCAAACCCGATCTTTTTGTTCGCTTATACGGCTATAAAGCAAATCTGACCTGGGATAAGGTCAACGGTGCAACGGGTTATGAGATTTATATGAAAAAGGGAAACGGAAACTACAAACGCATTGAGAATGTCAAAAAGATTACTTTAAAGCAGAATACGACCTATGCGTTTAAAGTTCGTGCTTACCGAGTTGTAAAAGGGAAAAAAGTATACAGTCCTTACAGTTCGGTACAGAAGGTAAAACTGTAAGGAGGGATAAACTTGAAAAAGAGAAAATGGTTTGGTCGCTGGCTGACTCTGCCACTGGTACTGGCGGTATTTTTGGGGACGATGTGGGCAGTACCGGCACTGAGATCAGCAGCCAGCACTTCGGCGAAATATGAATTTACCTTTTCAAAAGGAAATGATTTTTCAATTGAAATTCTGGATCAGTCGGAACAAACGATTGCCGTGTTGGAAAAGGATGAGAAAAGTAAGGTGCTTTCTCTGGAAGCTGGCACATATACGTATCAGGCATCTGGTACAGGTTATGGAACGGATGCAGAAGAAAAAGAATATAGCTGGGGAAGCGGAAGCTTTACGGTTACAAAAGAGGGCGGCAGCCTGACCGTAAGACGGATGTACATGTCCGTGATCAATAAGGACAGCATCGCATTTTCCATTTCCATGACGGATATGCAGGGAAATACATATCAAGCCGGTTCAACAGCTGGCGTTGCACGACAGTATTTTACGCTGCCGGTTTCTTCACAGACTACGGCTTATCGCTATGCTTTTGTGCCGAGAAATGAGAATTACTGGGGAAGTCATGGCGTTTTATATCTGCAGGAAGGCAAAGGGATTTACAACTGGACATCGTTATGTAGAGAGGATACCAATGATTATATTATCGCAGAGAAAACCTCGATCACGGTGAAAGTCCCTTCCGATGTGACCGTGAATTTATATCGCTGTCCGAAAATGTATTGTACCAGAGAACTGATCGAAAGCAGCAATCAGACGGAATCTGAGGGATATACGACCTATACGTATATCGTGCCGAAAAATGATACCCTGCGGGCAGATTTTTATCGGAATGGCTATATCAAGTTGTATAAAGTGCTGCAATCCGGAAACAGTGTGACAAATTACACGCTGGAAGAAAGCATGTGGGCAGATTTATCCGAAAATGATGTCGCACAGGGCGAGGTAAACGATGGGATGCTGATGAACCTGGATGGCAGTCGGTATGTTGAGATGAAAACGGGAGAGCAGACGGATTTTTGTTTGTATCCTTATACCTATAAAAATACCGATAGCTTTGATGGATATCTGAATCCTGATTATCACGTGGAGATTTTAGAGGGAGATTCGGTAAAGGTTTTGGAAGCCGATCCGTATTCTCCCAATACCGTATCGATCCAGGCAAAAAAAGCAGGTGTTAGTATCCTGCGGATTTCGTATGATCCGATTGCAATCGTCAAACGTTCTACTTTAAAAGAAATCTTTCCGGGGAATGGAAAAGATAACGCAGCGATCGTAGTGGTCAATGTTGACGGCAGCAGTACGATCCAGACTGGAATTGAATTATCAGAATTTGATGCCATTTACTATCTGGCAAGTATTACAGATGACACGAAGACAATCCAAATTCCCAATGCACATGGAGAATATACCTTTACACCGAGTGCAAAGGAGGGAATTGACCAAGTACAGGTGCATGGAACAGCAGGTGATCACCCGTGGCAGACTGATAGCTGGAAGTCTTATACACCCAATGCAGATGGTTCCTATACGATTGAGCTGCAGCATGGAAAAAATGTCGTGCGGATTACAAGCGGCAAGACGGAACGGTATTTTGTTATTCAAAGCTATGCATTAGAGGCTGTAATCGAAAATGGCACCGCATTTGCAACGGATGAAGGGATCAAAATTGGTACGACAGCAGAAAAAGAAGTAAAAATTTCTTATAACGGTCTGGTTATGACTCTGCCGCGATTAAATGGTATTTATAATCCAGGCATTAAAAATATAGAACCTTATGTGCTGGGACCGGCTGAATTTATTTATTATGAAGTGGAAGATGAAATTGTAGAAGGGGTATATGTACAGTATGTGCTTCCGAAGGTCAATACGATCACCTGGACAGCACCCTCACAGGAAGGCGAGTATCATTTTACCGGCGGACGCGTCAGCACAACAGGATTTGGTTCACCGGCTGGAGATCATCAGAAAATCCAGAAAGGCAGCCGCTATTACCAGTATCATGCAGGCATGATCGCACCGGGATTTACTCAGGAATACAGCTATCTTCCAGATCTGGAATTTGTTGTTTATGAAGAAGAACTCAGTGGAAATCTGTATCAATTGGCAGTTGTTCTTCCAGACAGCCTGCCAAAAGGAGCGACATTCCATATCTATAGCAGTAGAGGTGGAAGACAACTGCCTTTAAGCGGAAAATGGCATCTGGCAGAAGAAACGTATACCTATGCGATCACTTGTGATGGCTATCTGACCGCACATGGTACCTTTGATGTGGCAGCAAAAGAGGAAGAGCAGGTACTGGATCTGTCTAAAACGGTTTTAGAACCTGTCCCCAAACAAAACGGAACGGTTCAGGTAGAAGTTGTGGGATTAAATGGCAGTCTGGTAACAGGAAGTGCTGCAATTGACAGCACAAAAATGGTCAATCTCGTCAAAAAACGTTATACGAGTTATCCCTGCGGCGGTTATAGCGGACTACATGCCCTCGTGCAGCTTTTGCAGGATACGGACACAAAATTCACCTGTAAATTAGGCGTATTAAATCCCGCTGATCCGGCGAAAACACAGGAGGATGGCGGCTGGATTTGTGAAATCAATGGAAACTTCACAGAGGATTATGCCAATACATTAGTTTACGATGGCGATAAGATTCGCTTCTATCATGTGCAGTCTGGTACAACCTTGGCAGGACGATTTGAACAGGAATTGAGTGTACTGTCACAAGACACCACCATTTCTCTGACCGTCATGGCAAAAGCATTAAAGACAAATACAGCATACGAACCAATTTCTGGTGCTGCCATCTATATAGATGGAAAAGACAGCGGTAACAAGACTGCTAGCAATGGGCAGGTTCTTTTGTCAAGCAATGCTTTCGCACAACCCGGTTATCATCAGGTAACTGCGGTAAAAGTAGGAAGTCAGGGAGAAAATCAACTGAGTTATACGGAAACGATCGTTTATCAGCGCAGAGAGCCAGCAGCAGATCGCTATCAATGGAATACGGAAAATACACAGGAACGGCTCACGCTTTTAGCAGCATATATCCGCAGTATGCCAGCAGTTTCTGAGCTCACGCTTTCCGATGCAGAGAAAATTCATACCATGATTCAAATGGAAGATGCTTTATCCGATGAAGAATTCAAACAATTCATCCAATTTGAAAACGGCACTCCGTTCGAATTCAGTGAGAATTTATATGGACAGTATGAACAGCTGCTGAGTGAAAAAGCAATGGCTGATGTAAAAGAACAGATCACGCAGATTCATAAGCAGAAAACCATCACCTTGTCCTCTGAAAAACTGCTGAACGAAGCAAGAAAAGCATTTGACCAGCTGAACGATCACGAAAAAGAACAGTTGATCACGTATGAAAATTGGCTGTATAATGCCGAAAAGGTTTTAACGCAGTTAAAAACCATGAAAGTGAAGCTCTCGACGACTTCGTATTACTATGACGGAAAAGAGAAGAAACCTTCGGTAACGGTTACGTATCAGTCCAAAACACTGAAAAAAGATAAAGATTATACGGTTCGCTATTATAATAATAAAGCAGTTGGAACTGGCAAAGTCAGAATTACCCTGGCAGAGAAAAATGGATATACCGGTGTCCGTGATTATACCTTTAAGATTAAACAATCCGATGCAAAAGTAGGAACGGTCTATACGTCCGGCAATCTGAAATATCGGATTATATCGATGAGTAAAAACAAGGCCACAGGAACTGCAAGTGTCGTAAGCGGAAAATCCAAAACCCTTACATCTGTTACGATTCCTGCGACTGTCACGATCAAAGGATGTACCGTAAAAGTAACCGAAATCGAAAAAAATGCATGGAAAGATTGCAAAAAATTAACAAAAGTCACCGTTGGTTCGAATGTAAAAACCATTGGAACAAGTGCAGTTTATAACTGCACCAAGTTAAGCAGCGTGAAATTAGGCTCTAATGTTGCTGACATTGGAACAAAAGCATTTTCCAAATGTACCAAGCTGAGCAGCATCACATTAGGAAAAAATGTTACGACAATCCGCGAGCAGGCATTTGCCGGGGATAAGTCATTAAAAACGATCACGATTCAATCCAGCAAGTTGAAAAGCGTAGGAAAAAAAGCATTCGATGGTATTCACAGCAAAGCTGTGATCAAAGTACCTTCTAAAAAATTGGAAAGCTACAAAAAACTGCTGAAAGGCAAAGGACAGAAAAGTACCGTTCAGATCAAGAAACAGTAGGAATCGAAAAAGGTCACGGCAGTGATATTGCTATTATGATCGGTAGTGTGATTGATATTGAGGTTGTGATTGATATTGTCATTGATATTGGTATCGATATTGCTGTCAACGTCAGTAGATTCGTATTGTTATCTTTATCAGAGTTCGTGATCAGATTTCGTAGATCGATATTGTGATCACAATTAATATCGGGAAAAAGTCGCGTATTTGTGAGAAAAAGTCATAAATACAGCGGCTTTTTTTCGTGGCGCGCTGTTTTTTTGTCCCGATCGGAGTAGCGCTTGGTCTTTCTGCGTTCATACGGGGTGCTGTTCGCGCTCTCTGTTTTCTTGACTGTGATTTTGGGAAATGATATGATGAAAAATGAAATAAAAAGTTCGCATTTGGAACTTTTTCTTATAAAATAAGCAAAATGAGTGGTTAGCAGAAAGGAAACAAAAGAAAGCGATATGAAAAGAAACCGAAATAATAAAAAAACTGTTATCGTACGAAGTTTTTGGATGTTGGCAATCTGCCTATTCCTTTGGGGAAATTCGATGAATTCGATGCAGGCCGCTGCCGAAGAAACTCGTTTGGCAGATGATGATTATATCACTGCACAGGATTGGCCGGAAGCACCTTCGATTGGTGCAGAGGCCGCTGTTTTAATCGAAGCGGACAGCGGAACCGTACTCTATGCTAAAAATGCAGACAGTAAACGCTATCCCGCAAGTATTACTAAAATTTTGACAGCGTTAGTGACGTTAGAGGACAGTTCGTTAGCTGATCCGTTGGTTTTTGAAGGAGAAGCCTTGGAACCGCTGCCGGAAGGCTATGTGTCCATTCATCCAACGGCTGGGGAACAAATGTCCGTTGAGGATTGTTTGTATGCACTGTTGTTAGAATCTGCTAACGATGCTGCCAATGCTCTGGCAGTTCATGACGAAGGAACGATTGCAAAATTTGCCAGGAAAATG
>CAZTHP010000064.1:0-15187 GCA_964613155.1 uncultured Lachnospiraceae bacterium
AGTGTTTCAAAACCAGCCTGCATCAGCGCACATACACCGCCGCAAAGAACAGCCTGTTCGCCAAATAAGTCTGTTTCGGTTTCGGTACGGAATGTAGTCTCTAAAACACCAGCTCTTGCACCGCCGATACCTAACGCATACGCTAATGCTAAATCGGTTGCTTTTCCAGTTGCATCCTGTTCTACAGCGATCAGACAAGGAACACCTTTACCTTCCTGATATTCGCTTCTTACCGTATGACCAGGTCCTTTCGGAGCGATCATGGTAACGTCTACGTCCTTAGGAGGATTGATCAGTCCAAAGTGAATATTAAAACCATGTGCAAACATCAGCATATTACCAGCTTCCAGATTCGGAGCAATATTTTCATTATACATCTTTGCCTGTTTTTCATCATTGATCAAGATCATGATAATGTCTGCTTTCTTTGTTGCTTCTGCGGAAGTATATACTTCAAAGCCTTCTGCCTCAGCTTTTGCCCAGGACTTGCTGCCCTCATACAGACCAATGATAACATGGCATCCGGAATCTTTTAAGTTCTTTGCATGTGCATGACCCTGGCTGCCATAGCCAATAATCGCAATTGTTTTTCCTTCCAATAATGATAAATCGCAATCTTCCTGATAGTAAATCTTTGCCATTCTACTTTTCCTCCAAATATGTTTTTAAAAGGCTTTTACCTTTTCTATGCGGTTTGTGAACTGCCTGACCCGATTTCAATGAGTCAGAACATCTGATTCAGATGATGCGTAAATACGTATCTCATCTTTTCAGGGGATTTCCAACACGAACCTTATATAATCCGCTTTCTTTTTATGATTAGATCAGCGGTTATAAATCTCTGTTTCTTCACTATTAAACATTCCACGAGGCAAACCGGCTGCACCCGTTCTTGCCACTTTCTGAATCCGACTGGAACCTAATAGTTTCAAAAATGCTTCAATCTTCTGATGATTGCCTGTCAGCTCAAAAATAACATTGTCTTCTGCAATATCAACGACTTTTGCCCGAAATACTTCTGCCATCGAAATAACCTGTGCTCGTTCCTGCTCATTCACAGCAACGCGAACCAGGATCAGCTCACGAATAACAGAATAATCGGCTTTCAGCTCACGAATCTGAATGACTTCTTCCAGCTTTGCCAGTTGATTGACAATCTGATTGATCACTTCATCGTCTCCATGCGTCGCAATGGTCATACGGGTCAAGTGAGGATCATCCGTAACACCCGCTGTAATACTGTCGATATTAAATCCGCGTCTGGTAAACAAACCCGCGATACGACTTAATACGCCAGGCGTATTTTCCATTAGAATAGAGAAGTTTTTCTTATTTGTGCTCATACGCTTTCCTCTTTTCTCTCTTTTCGTCGTTATATTCTATCAGACAAATTGACGAATTTCAACCTGCTATTTTATCATCTTGCATTACAAAATTAATCTTTTTTGCAAAAATTGTAGGGAATATAATCTCATATCCCTTTATTTTCTTATTATTCCAGAATAAAATCACTCCAGCTAAAATTTTATGCATTTTTAGAAGTCATTTTCAACGCACGTTCCATCTATCGTTTTTTATCTCGTCTTTATTCAGCACAGCTTGCAGAAAAACACATTTTCCTTTATGATAAAACAAGACTTTGCAAAAAAGGTCTGAACAACCAAAAACAGGTTTTATCAAAAAGACAGGTTTGAGCAAACAAAAAGAAAATTTTATCAAAAAATAAGGATTTGAACAAACAAAAAGACAGTTTCATCCAAAAACAAGGGGTTAAACAAACAAAAAGACAGTTTCATCCAAAAACAAAGATTTAAAAAATAAAAAGAAAATTTTGAGCAAACGAAAGGATTTCATTTATGAATTATAAGATCATCCTGCAATACGATGGCACCCGTTATAATGGGTGGCAAAAACAGAAAAATACAACAAATACGATTCAAGGAAAATTAGAAACCTTACTCAGCCGAATGGCCGGCTATGAGGTGGAGGTATTTGGTTCCGGCCGTACGGATGCCGGTGTTCATGCACTGGGACAGACCGCTAATTTTCATCTGCGCGAGACCAAAGACCCGAATGAACTGCTGGCTTACCTGAATCATTATCTGCCTGCTGATATCAGCGTTACCAAACTTACTGTCGTTCCAGAACGGTTTCACAGTCGCTATAATGCCATTCGAAAGACTTATCGCTACCGGATTGGAATCGGTCCTGTGCGCAATGCCCTGGAACATCGCTATCTTTACCATATGGAAGAAATTCCAGATGTTTCCCGGATGCAGGCAGCGGCAGCTCTGCTTTTAGGCGAACATGATTTTATGAGTTTTAACAGCAACCAGCGCATGAAAAAAAGCACGATACGGCGGATCGACTCGATTCAGATTCAGGCAGATGCCCATGAAATTACCATTGATTACACCGGAGATGGCTTTTTATACAATATGGTACGTATTTTAACGGGCACCTTAGTAGAGATTGGGCTGGGAAAACGAGAACCTGACGAAATCCCCTCGATCCTACAGGCCAAAAAACGACAGGCCGCTGGAGTGACAATGCCTCCAAACGGCCTGATCCTGCTGCATGTTGAATACGACGAATCGACACACAGCTAAAATTTCTTATTTTCTTGCACACTCAGAATCCTGTGCTTTTAAAATTTTCAAACCATGATCTACACTGTCCAGGATTTCTTCCAGACATTCCCGAACGGCTTTCGGACTGCCGGGCATATTGATGATCAGTGTCTCACCGCGCAGAACCGAAGCTGCTCTGGAAAGCATCGCACGCTTGGTATATTTCATGGAAAGCATACGCATTGCTTCTGCGATTCCCGGTACCAGACGGGTTGCAACGTTCAGAGTCGCTTACGGTGTAACATCCCGTTTTTCAAAACCAGTTCCGCCTGTTGTCAAGATCAGATCAACTTTTCTTTCATCGGCTAATCGGATCAGTTCTGCTTCAATCGTCTTCTGATCATCCGGGATCAAGACGGTTTCTGCTACCTGATAACCAAAATCCGTCACCATTTCCACAATCGCAGGACCACTTAAATCTTCTCGTTCCCCTTTGGCTCCCTTGTCACTCAAGGTAACAACTGCTACCTGAAAAGGTGCTGCTTTCTGCTCTGTTTTTACTGCCTGTTCACTCATCTATTTTTCCTCCATTTTGTAAAAATCCTATTTCTCCATCTTATCCTTTGGATTTTCAAATAAGCCGCTCTTGCCGCCCTCTTTTGAAACCACATGAATATCTGTAATTTCCATCGTTTTATCAATTGCTTTACACATATCAAATACGGTCAGCAGCGCAGTGGATACCCCTGTCAGAGCTTCCATTTCTACCCCAGTTTTTCCGGTTGTCTTAACGGTACATACCGCTTCTACATACGAATCTGTTACGGAAAAATCGATGGCAGCCTTTGTCAAACAAAGAACATGACAAAGCGGGATCAAATCCGGTGTCTTTTTTGCCGCCATAATACCTGCTACTCGTGCAACACCCAGTACATCTCCTTTTTTTACATGATTGCCTCGAATTGCATCAATTGTTTCTTTTGATACATAGATACGTCCCTTTGCTACAGCGGTTCGATCTGTTTCATTTTTTTCTGTGACATCTACCATAATAGCATTGCCATCTGCATCAAAATGTGTAAATTCCATATCTTATTCCCTCTCATCTTTGTATTTTACGATCCTTGATCGCTCTTTTTTGTTAATACTCTCGAAACTTTTCGTAATCTTGCGGTGTATTTAAATTTCGAAACAATCGCTCTGGATCGGTATAAGCTCTAACTTCTTCTTCCGAAATCCGCGTAACAGGACGCGATTCCAGAAATCGAAAAATAGAAGTGCGATGAATTTTCAGCCGTTCTTCCATATCCTTTAGCAAACTTCTATGGTAAAAGGCATGAAAATTTTCCAGCTTTCCATCTCGCAGTGTCACGCAGGCTTCTGTTTGCTCCTGCTGCATTCGCTTTGCCTGATAAGATGCATATTCCAGATGGAACTGCGTCATATCGCATGCCATAACAAAAAGCACATCCGACTGGCAGTGACAAAATGCACTATGGATCCCGCTGATCGGTCCCTGCCCTGGATAAAGATCTCCGCAGGTTCGCACAAATGTCCCTTCATATAATTCCGGTGTTTTGGTCACGATCAAAACTTCCTGAAATGCCCGGCGCAGCTCTTCTGCCAAATACATAGTCAAATGCTGATTTCGAAATTCTAACAGCTGCTTATCGAATCCCATTCGGCTGGAATGTCCCCCTGCTAAGATCACTGCGGTTTGAAACATGCTATTTTCCATCTGTTTGATCCTTTTCTTTCTGTGAAGTGAACTGCCGATCGTTTCAAAATAATCGGCTTCCTGCTTCCTCGTCCTCATAACCTACGAACTCCACAGGCGTTAATTTGGACAGTCCCTGCCCTATCTCGTATTTTGATGTGACCTATCTGAATCAGTCTGCTGACAAACTCTCACATCAGCGGTGCTAAAATTTTCAAAATAATTCCCAAAATTTTGATCCGAAGCTTTTCATTGAGCACATCTTCTAATGTGACTTCATGACATAGCTTCAGTGTATTTTGAAAATCCTTTTCCATATCGGCATTCTCCGGTACCTGATAGAAAAAGACAGCATCTTCAAAATGCAGATACAAACTGCGGTAATCCAAATTAATCGTACCGACTACTGCTTTCTCATCATCGCTGACAACAACCTTTGCATGTACAAATCCCGGTGTATATTCATACAAATGAACACCTGCACGCAGCAATTCCTGATAATGCGTCTTCGCTAATGCAAATGCCGAAATTTTATCCGGTATGTGCGGTAAAATAATCTTCATATCGACACCGCGTTTGGCTGCAAAAGTAAGTGCCTGAATCATTTCATAATCCAGGATCAGATACGGCGTCATAATATGCACATACGTATCTGCACGATTGATGATATCCAGATACACCTGCTTGCCGACTAATTCATTGTCAAACGGACTGTCCCCATACGGAATCACAAATCCCTTCGACAATTTCAAGGTTCCTTTATAATGCGTTAAAGCCGGATTCAAATAGGGTTCAAAAACCGGCTCCTTTTCCGCAATGTTCCACATTTCCAAAAACATCTGCGTCAATCCCTGCACAGCTTCTCCCTGCAGCATCACCGCCGTATCCTTCCAATGCCCAAAGCGCATCTTCTGATTAATATATTCATCGGCTAAATTGACACCGCCTGTAAAACCAGTATGTCCATCGACCACTAAAATCTTTCGGTGATCCCGATTATTATAGGTCGTGGAAAAAATCGGTCGAATCGGTGAAAAGACCTTGCAGACAATCCCCAATTCTTCCAATCGTCTCGGATAATGCGCCGGAAGATACGTCAACGTATTAAATCCATCGTACATCACACGGACTTCTACACCTTGCCGCACTTTTTCTTCCAGAATATTCAGCACGCGCCCCCACATATATCCTTCACAAATAATAAAATATTCCAGAAAGATAAACTTTTCTGCTTTCTGCAGCTGTTTCAGCATCTCTTCAAATTTACGTTCTCCTGTCGGAAAATACGTAACGCGCGTATTCTGATAGACTTGATAATGACCGCTCCTGGAAAGATATCTTGCCAGATTCGCTGTACCTGGATCTGTTTGTTCTAGTTCCCGCATAGTCTCTGAATTTTCTTTAACATACTGCTTCGTAACCTGATTCAGCTTTTTCAGTCGAGCGTTAATCTTTCGGCTTCCCAAATTCAAGTAAAAATACAAATACAGTACGCCGCCTACTGCGGGAAAGAGCAGGGTAACCAAAATCCAGGAAATCTTCATAGCTGGATTTCCTTCGCGATTGATAATAAACAATTCAATCGCAGCCAGAAACAGAATATAAGCTCCCAGCGTAACCGTCAGATGTTGACTTAAAAATTGAAATAGCAGGAAAAACAAGCCAAACTGCACGACAAATGAAAGAAGAATCAGCAATGTCCTTCCAAAGATCACACGATGCAGTCCCTTTTTTCCTTTTTCCAGAAAGATTACCTTATCCCATTCAAAATTATGCATGTATGTTTCTCATCCCTTATCCGAAATCATTTCCTTTTTCTAGTTATCTGCGGTTTTATTCGTCTGCTACTGTGGATCTAACAGATATTCTTTCAGCAAGCTCCATGCAGCTACGATTCCATCACGATGAACGCGTTCATAACCATGTGAAGCATATACACCGGCTCCGATCAGTCCATGCTTCACATCATGTCCGCTTTTCAGCGTCACATCAACATCTGATCCATAATAAGGATAGACATCTACCGCAAAATCAATCGCATGTTCTTTCGCAATTCGAATCAACTTGGTAACCATATCATAATCATACGGTCCTACCGAATCCTTCGCACAGATTGATACCTGATATTCTGTACACTTTAAGCCTTCACCTACACAGCCCATATCGATGGAGAGAACCTCTGTTACACCATCCGGAACGGATGCAGCACCACCATGTCCCACTTCTTCATAAACGGTAATATGCTGCCAGGTTCTGCGCGGCAAGGTAATCTTTTGTTCATGCAGATAACGCGCAACACCCAAAGCGATTCCGACACTTAATTTATCATCCAGAAAACGACTTTTCAGAAAGCCGGAACGCGTGTAGCGGGTTCTCGGATCCATGCAGACAATATCACCTTCCATAATTCCCAATGCCCGTGTATCTTCTTCTGTAAAAACGCGTTCATCCAGCAAAACTTCCATCGTATCGAAGGTTCTTTCCGTTGTTTTCAACGAACCATTTACATGAACCGAAGCATTCTCCAATTGGAATGTACCTTCGTATTCTCCTTGAAAACGTGTAATGATCCGGCAATTCTCTGCTTCACAGTTATTTGCCACCAAACCGCCTAACGGTGAAATCCGCAAATTCCCATTCGGCAGGATCTGGGAAACCATACCGCCCAGCGTATCTACATGTGTTTCCAGTAAAATGCCGTTTTGGTCATCTTCTCCGCCAAAATCAACCAGCAAACCACCTTTTTTTGTAACCGTTGTTTGATAGCCCATCGCTTCATAGCGATCCTTCAGATAGCGGATCACCTCCGCTGTATAGCCTGTCGGGCTGTCAATTGCCAGGATTTTCTGCACTTCTTCTATTACATAAGCGATCATATCGTCCATTTCTTTTTGATTTTCCGGACTGATCTGTTCTTTTTCATATGCCATATTCCGTTCCTCCCATCTTTTCTAAAATCGCATCCTTTTTACTTCTGCATGCAGCCACAGCAAAGTAAATTTTCTTGCGTTTATCCCGTTCAAAATTATAACAGAAAATAGGTATTCGCTCAATCATTTTCAAAAAACTCTTGTCAATTTCCAAAGTTTTCGCTACACTGTACGGGAAAGGAGGCCGGAATGAAAATCCGGTACACAAAAATTATGCAAAAATACCCCCTAAAAAATCAATTTGACAGTATCATCTTTGACCTAGACGGCACGCTTTGGGATTCTACACCTGTTGTAGCCGAATCCTGGAACCGCGTACTTGCTGACTACCCAGAAGCACAGTATGTTGCAACCGCCGAAAAGCTTCGCAAATTATTTGGACGCCCTGTTTTTGAAATCGCTGCTTTGATGATGCCCCATCTGGAAGACAGCAAACGCCAAGCGATCATCGCGGCCTGCGCAGCAGAAGAACATCGCTGTCTGCGTCAAACTCCCGGTATCTTATATCCGCACTTAGAAGATACCCTTGCACAATTAAGCAGCCGCTATCCCCTCTTTATCGTCAGCAATTGTGAAGCAGGCTATATCGAAACCTTTTTGGAAGTCACAAACCTCGGCCGTTATTTCACCGACTTTGAATGCCCCGGCAACACCGGACTGGTAAAAGGTCCTAATAACAAACTGGTGATAGAACGCAATCACCTGCAGGCACCTGTCTACGTCGGAGATACCCAGGGAGACCGGGACGCTGCCCGTTACGCTGGTATTCCTTTTTGCTATGCATCGTATGGATTTGGCACAGTTGACAGCTTTGAATATCAAATCGAAACCTTTTCTGATCTGGCAACGCTCTTTTAAGCAGGCTGTTTGAACAGTATGGTTTCAACAACACTTTTAAGCGATCTATTTTCATAAGAAAAGACTCTGTTATCTGCATCCTCTTGTTTGAGCAAAATACTGGTGCACTGCTGCAAAATGCACACGGGTATGCTCTAATTTGCAAATAATAGAGTCTTTTTCTATCTGTTTTCTACTTTCGATCACGCTTTTTCATTGCACGGTTTCCCTCACTCTTTTTCAATCAAATTTCGAATCGCCTGCATCTCACTGTCGATTGCAGCGATATTCTCCGCACACTGATAGAGCTTCTGTGCGATCTGATCGGGATTTTTGATATTCTTCTTATACTTCATCTTATGCTCCAGACTTGCCCAGAAATCCATCGCAATTGTTCGAAACTGGACTTCGACCTGCACACACTGTTTTTCTTCGGAAAGAAAAATGGGAACCGCAACGATCAAATGCAAACTGCGATAGCCATTTGGCTTCGGATTTTTAATATAGTCTTTAATCTGCATCAAAGTGATATCATCCTGACTGCACAACATCTTCGCTAACTTGTAGATATCCTCCTGAAAAGAACAGACCACTCGCACACCTGCGATATCGTGCAGATTATCCCAGATCGATCCAACTGATTTTTTCAGACCTTTTCTTTGCAGCTTATTGAAAATACTGTCTGATGTTTTAATCCTGGTCTTGATCGATTCAAATGGATTGCGATCGTACTGAAGCGAAAATTCCCGGTTTAAAACATTAAATTTAGTCTCAATTTCCATCGCAGCACACTCATACCAAAGCATCATCCGTGCAAATTCCGGGCTATTTTCTATTTTCTCTCTATCATTAAATATATCGTATAATTCTGTCGAAGTTTCTCCCACCATAGTCCTCCTAATATGTAGCTTCTGGAATAAAAACCAAAAGTTTTTTATCTTTAATTCTTCGCAACAAAACGGTGCATATGTTGCATATACACCGTTTTCTCTGCTGCTTTAATCTACACACCGCTTTTCCTATATTATAGGAAAATTTTCCAGTGAGAACAATAGCTTTTGCCGATTCTTAATATTTTTTTCAGAAAGTCGTCACATTTCCTTCACTTCATTTCCATTTCGTTCTCCTCGCAAAAATGCTGCTGCGTTTTCCAATGTAGTCTGACTGATCGAGGAAAGTGCTTCTTTTGTAAAAAATCCCTGATGCGAAGTAATGATCACATTGGGAAATGACAGCAGACGCGCTGTCACCGAAGATTCCAAAATTTCATCGGAACGATCTTCAAATACGTTCTTTTTTTCTTCTTCATATACATCCAGCCCCACTCCAAAAAACTTGCGTTCCCGGATTCCCGCGATCAAATCTTCGGTATTGACTAATCCGCCGCGTGAGGTATTGACCAGAATCACGCCCTCTTTCATTTTCTGAATGCTTTCTTTTTTGATCAAATGATGCGTTTCCTCTGTCAACGGACAATGTAGAGAAATTAAATGACTTTGTTTCAGTAATTCTTCCAGCGTTACATACGTGACAAAATCCAGTTCCGGATTCTGATATTGATCACAAGCAATCACCTTCATGCCAAAACCATGGCAGATTTTAGCCATCGCCGTGCCGATTTTCCCAGTTCCTACAATTCCTGCCGTTTTTTGATACAAATTAAAGCCCAGCATACCGCGCAGACTGAAATCATTTTCCCGTACCCGCACATATGCTTTATGAAGCCGCCGATCTGCCGCTAATGCCAGTGCCATCGCATGCTCCGCGACTGCTTCCGGCGAATATCCGGGTACACGCATCACTTGAATCCCGCATTTTGCGGCATGAGCCACATCGACATTATTAAAACCCGCACAGCGCATCAAAATCAGCTTAATCCCACATTGCTTGAGGATATCGATTGTCTGCGTTCCCACATCACTGCTTACAAATGCACAAACTGCATCATATCCTTTGGCTAATTTTGCCGTTTTGGATGTCAGCTCTGATTTCAGATATTCAATCTGAATTTGAGGATATGCAGGTCGCTGCGCTTCAAATGCTTTCCGATCGTAGCTTTTGGTATCATAAAATAAAATCTTCATCCCGATCTACCAGACCTCCTTCGCTTTTTCAAAAGTTCAAAGTAAATGAGCGTGTCTGAACACTTCATTCAAACACGCTCTAGTATATCCGGATTTTGATTTTTTCATCCTTTAGGGATCACAAATATCAACATCTGTGATTTCGATTCGTTTCTTTTAATCCTTCTAGTTCTGTCCTTTTGCTTTCTCATCCCAGAACGCGCAGTCCGTTCTGCCAATGGTTTCGGAAGTAAAAGGAGTTCCATCATTTTTCTTATAGTGCTTTGTTGCACGGAAAACATATTTCATACCTACATATACAATCGGAACGTTGAAGTACACGATCAGGATATTGCCCAAATCCGAGAATGCCCACAGATTGCCCAGCTCCAGACCTGCAATATTACACAGAATACCAAATGCTGCTACAAACAATGCAACGATACGAATTGCATGAATAAAGTTCTTAGAGCGGCTGATTCGGTTTGCAACGATTTCGGAGAAACTGATCATACCTAACAGACAGGTGTAAGCAAACAGACAGAAACACAGCGTAATGATAAAGGTAACGATTGCATTGGCTGCGGTTCCAGGTGTCAGAGTTGCAATCGATTCCGTAAATTTCGGTAATTTATCCATTGCCTGCCAAGCTTCTGCATTCGGACCATCCCAGCAATGTGCCATAACAACGACAAAACCAGATAACGTACAAATTACGATCGTATCTAAAAATACACCTAAGGATGCTAAAATACCCTGTTCACAAGGATGGCTCGCATCTGCTGCTGCTGCCGGCATCGTAATAGTACCCTGACCAGCTTCATTGGACATCAGACCACGTTTTACACCCTGTGCCAATACTGTACCAAATAAACCGCCAAAAATCGCTTCCGGTTTAAAGGCACCTTTGAATACGGCGGTAAAGAAATAAGGAATCGTGTCCAGATTCAGCAGAACCAGTACTAAAACAGTTCCAATATATAAGACTGCCATAACCGGTACCATACGGTCTGTCCACTTTGTTACTTTGCGGATTCCACCAAATGCAACAACCGCAGTCAGGATAATGATCAGAGCACCAACCAGATAATAAAACAGAGAATCACTTGCAATGGTAGAACCTGTTACGATCTCTGCCATTCTGCCTACAGAAGAAACTACGTTAAATCCCTGCGCCGGCAGACAGCACAACGCATACAGAATATACAGAATAGACAGGAAAACACCAACTCCGACCTTATTGCCCAGCAGCTTCATACCATAGAAAGGAAGACCACCTACAAATTCATCCTCTTTTTTCTCTTTAAAAATCTGTGCCAGTACACTTTCCATGTAAGCAACTGCCATCCCGAAAAATGCGGAAACCCACATCCAGAATAAAGCTCCGGGACCACCTACCGCAATCGCTCCCGTTACCCCGATAATATTACCAGGACCTACACGCATCGCGGAACTTAATAAAAACGCTGCCAAAGGAGAAATACCGGTCTCAACCGTTCTTTTCTCCAGCATGATCTTAATTCCTTTTTTAAAATGTGTAACCTGCATAAAGCCCAGGCGGAAACTGAAAAAGATACCTGAACCAAGCAGCACGATGATCGCAATTGAAAAATTACCGATCAAAGGAATGGATGAATACCATTCAAAGTTTGTCGGAAAATCCCATAAAAAGTCCGATAACGGACCAATAAATGCGAAAATCCCATTAATGGATTCAAAAACACTTTGCATACTTTATGTACTCCTTCTTTTTTCTTTTTGTGATAAAAATTTTATTCCGCTACTAATCATACATGCTAACGCCAAAAAAGTAAACCAAAAAACAGCGTTTTTCGCAAATCCCACTTTGATTTTTTGCCTTTTTGTGAACAACTTCCAGTTTTAAATGCTATACCAAGGTGTTTTATTGTGTTTTTGTATATTTTACCGCATAGACATTCCTTCTTATTTGTGATATATTACAAGAAATCTGGCTTCGAGCGGGGCAACGAAGTCGATTTAAAATCTAATAAGGAGTGCCACATGCTTAGCTGCGTGGCAAACGAAACGATGTATAAAAAATCATTAGAACAATTAAAACACGGCAACACACAATACGTGATCAACCAAACGAACCCTGCTGTCTTTACCAATGAACTGCGTCAGGAACTTTGTGAAAAAGGTCAAAAACCTTATGCAGTCATCATCACCTGCGGTGATTCCCGCGTTTCTCCGGAGCATATTTTCTCCGCAGGACTGGGCGAATTATTTGTAATCCGAAACGCAGGAAACTTAGTCAGTCACTTTGAAATCGGCTCTGCTGAATATGCAGCAGAACATTTAGGAACTCCTCTGATCGTCGTTTTAGGTCATACCCACTGCGGCGCTGTCCATTCCGCACTCCACGGTGACGGAGAACATCATGTACGCTATATCACAGATGAAATCAAATGGGCAATTCAAAAAGAAACCAATCCCAGAGTCTGCGAATGGCTGAATGCCAAAAACAGCGCAAAAAAATTGCTGCAAAGTCCCGTTCTTTCCGCGCTAAAAGAAGAAGGAAAACTGGAAATCCTTGCAGCCATCTACGATATCGAAACCGGTATCGTCACATTTGAATAATTTCATTTAAATCTTTCCTTACAAATAAAAGGTTATCCCGAACTGATAAGCCAGAGAATTTTCATTCTTGACGCTTATCAGTTTTTTAATCGCTTCCCGCTCGCAGTTCTTTTCACAATTTATTCGTTCTTTTAATTGATCTTTTTCACAGCTCTTTTTATTGGGGTTCGTTCATGATTTTTCTCACAGCTTTTTTTACTTGGTTTTTTCGCAGTTCTTTTCGCATTTTTTACCGGGTTTCTTGATCAGTTCTTCCTTTTTCTCACGGTTTATTACTAAAAAATCGTATATAGAAGAATTCCAGCACATCCTGAGCCTGCCATAACCCAAAGTGGATTGAGCTTCCATTTCCGCAGCACCAAAAATCCCACTGCAAAAATTCCCAAAGCAATCCCGTCAACACAAGCAAGACTCTCCGGCCATGTTCTCTGCCCATAGACAGCCAGCAAAAACAAGGAAAAACCGGCGGATGCGATCATTGCAATCACTGCAGGCCGAATCCCTGCAAGAATCCCCTGTATCATCCGCAAGCCGCGAAAACGATAATAAATCCAGGCCAATGTCATGACAATTACACAAGAAGGCAGAACACATCCAGCAGTCGCGATAATCGCCCCGAAAAAACCGGCAATCTGGATTCCTACAAATGTAGCAGAATTAATTGCAATCGGCCCCGGCGTCATCTCAGCAATCGTAATAATATCAGCAAACTGCTCGATCGTCATCCACGGATGAAGATCCACCACCTGCTCTTGAATCAGCGGCATCGCTGCGTAACCGCCTCCAATGCTAAACAAACCTACCTGAAAAAAACTCCAAAACAATTCCAGATAAATCATAAATTCCATCCCTTCTCTTTCGATCTTAGGCATTCTTTCGATCTTAGCTATTCTTTCGATCTTAGCTATTCTTTCGATTTTAGCACTTGTGAACCTTTTCTTGGTAATAAACATCCACCGCACCAATCAATCCACAAACCAAAAGAATGACCAGAATATTGACCGAAAATCCGCGCACTGCAAGCAAAGAACCTGCCAATACGAAAAGCGGCAGTATCCGCTTCTGCCGAAAAATTGCCTGGATCATATTCCAAACAACATCTAAAATAACTGCTGCAACACCGCAAAGCATTCCCATCATCGCCATATTCACGATCACGTTGCTGCGAAATGCTTGATAAAAAAGGGAAATTACAGAAATAATCAACAGCGGCGGCAATATCGTTCCCAACACCGTCAAAAGAGCACCGGAAACACCAGCTGTATGATACCCAATCAAAATGGACGCATTTACCGCGATTGCCCCAGGCGATGACTGAGCAATCGCAATCAAATCCATCATTTCCTGTTCTTCAATCCATCCCAATTCCTCTACAAATCGTTTTTTCATCAAAGGGATGATCACAAAACCACCGCCAAATGTACAGGCACTTAGTTTAAACGTAGACCAGAAAAGAATCTTATAGTTCTTAGTTCCTTCTTTTTTCATCTGTCAGTTTTTCTCCTATTTCCTGGTGAAAATCGCTTAAAAACAGACCTCGGTTTGTCAATGGTTTTTAATCTATTTTCGGTTTATTTTCAATAATGTCACTTGGCTGCATTTCTAATAAATCACATAGTTGCTCCAACGTTTTTATCCCAATCATTTCTCCCTTTCTCAGCTTCTGCATAGCGGACTGACTGATTATATTTTCTTTTAAAATGATTGTACTGTTATATCCTTTATCTTTTAAGGCTTGAATTACATTAATTTTATATTGTAGCATAGACTATTCCTCCCTTTGTTACATTGTATTTTTTTTAATAGACAAAGTCAATAAACTAATCCAAATAAAGTTTAGTTTTTTATTCGCCATGCAAGGGGTACTCCTGCGAACAGTCATACCAACCATCGGCTTATAGGCTATGCTCTTTTTTTACTTGATTACGAGGTATTTTCTTGCTCATTTTTGCCCACGCGGAGAAATTTTGGTGGGCATTTGGTCGGCACGGGCTTCGTGTTTATTGGTGGGCAAAAAAATAGGCACTTATCTTTTGTTGAAAGTGCCTATTTCCTCATTCATTTGTTTAGATTTTTTGTGAATTTCTTAGAACTTGCCTTCATTCGCTGCTTCTTCAATAGAAACTGCTACTGCAACAGTCATACCAACCATAGGGTTGTTACCTGCACCGATCAGACCCATCATCTCAACGTGTGCCGGTACAGAAGAAGAACCTGCAAACTGTGCATCAGAGTGCATACGTCCTAAAGTATCTGTCATACCATAGGAAGCAGGACCTGCTGCCATGTTATCAGGATGAAGGGTACGTCCTGTACCGCCACCTGATGCTACAGAGAAGTATTTCTTGCCCTGTTCGATACATTCTTTCTTATAAGTACCCGCTACAGGATGCTGGAATCTGGTGGGGTTTGTAGAGTTACCTGTAATGGAAACATCAACACCTTCTTTGTGCATGATCGCTACACCTT
>CAZTHP010000065.1:0-14966 GCA_964613155.1 uncultured Lachnospiraceae bacterium
AGAGCAGAGGACTGAAAATCCTCGTGTCGCTGGTTCGATTCCGGCTCTGGGCATTTAATATGGGATACTAGCTCAGGTGGTAGAGCACTTGACTTTTAATCAAGTTGTCCGGGGTTCGAGTCCCCGGTGTCTCATTTTTAGGAGAAGTTGCTATTTAGCAGCTTCTTTTTTATATGCGCTGAATCAATAGTCATTTGGATATTTAGCCTTTAAAAAAGATATTAAAAATTTGGTTAATTGGAAAATCAGAAGATAAGAAAAAATCAAAAAATAAAGTAGAAACAAGGATAAACAAAGATAAAAAGTCAAAACGAAGATAATTTGCAATTTTGAAATAGAAAGATAAATTAAAAATTAAAAGGATAGGTTAATAGGTTAAAAGGATAGGTTAAAAAGTTAAAAGCTGTTAGAGTGAAGATAATATAGGCATTAAATTAATGCGATATGTTTTCACTCTAACAGCTTTTTTGAATTGTTTGAATGGCTTAATTTGTAAATTATTTAATCAGTAAACAATTTTAGATTGAATGACATAATTCTTTTATGAAACTGTTTATTTGAAGCTTCATAAGTTTCATTTAAAATCTATTGTTTAATATTTAAAAATTGCAATTCCATAAGCTGGAAGTGCATAATTTAGACGATACGGGCGATCGTCGCATAAGCTTTTCTGAGGTGTATAGATATCATCCTCTGCTGGTTTTGGAATATATCCTCGCTTTTCATCTAAAATCAAAGTATAGTTTCCTTTTTTCGGAACACCTACTGCATATTTCGGATAAGCGACAGGTGTGAAATTCAAAACAAATAATAGATTAGTTCCAGATTTTGATGTACGGATAAAACTGAAAATGCTTCTCTTATTATCGTCTTGATTGATCCATTCAAATCCGCTTAGAGGTTTTGTATCATTATACATGCAGCTGTACTTTTTATAAATCGTCTGCAGATCTCGGAAGAAATTATGCAGAGAAATATGCTGAGAATCATATTGAACAAACCAATCTAGCTGATGTTCTTCATCCCATTCACTGTCCTGTCCAAAGTCCTGTCCCATAAACAAAAGCTTTTTGCCGGGCTGTCCGATTAAATAAGTATAGGCAAGGCGCAGATTGGAAAGACTGGATGCTTTATCGCCAGGCATCTGCTGATACAAAGATCCTTTTTTTCGTGCTACGTCATTATGAGAAATCGTAAGCATAGAGTGTTCAGAACTTTGTGCAGAGATATTCTTTGTCATGCTTGCATGGTTAAACTGTCTGAAATAAGGATCGTATTTCAGATAGTCTAATGTATCGTGTGTCCATCCGGTATTCCACTTGAGCGTAAAGCCAAGACCGCCGTCTTTTACTGGTGCTGTTGTTTTAGACCAGGAATGTGCATCTTCAGCAATCATTAAAATACCAGGATTTCGTTTTTGCATAATACTGTTTAAGTGTTTTAAAAATTCGATTGCTTCCAGGTTTTCATTGCCACCGTGAATATTAGTAGCATGTTCTTGATTCTTTTTCGCGTAATCCAGATAGAGAATTGAGTCAAGTGCCCCTGAACAAAGACCATCAATATGAAATTGCTCTACCCAAAACAGTGCATTGGCAATGAGGAAATTGCTGACTTGATTTCGGCCATAATCAAAAATCTTGGTACCCCATTGAGGTTGTTCGCCTTTCTTAGAATCAGAATATTCGTAAACCGGTTTACCATCAAATTCTGCAAGACCATGAGCATCTTTTGGAAAATGAGCAGGAACCCAGTCTAAAATCACACCAATTCCATTATGGTGGAGATAATTTACAAGGTAAGCAAAATCTTCCGGTGTTCCATAACGGGATGTGGGTGCATAGTAACCAGTAACCTGATATCCCCATGATGCATCGAGAGGATGTTCTAAAATCCCCATAAGTTTTACATGTGTATACCCCATCTCTTTTACATAGTCTGCCAGTTCACTTGCCAGTTCTTTGTAAGAAAAATACCAGCTTCCGTATTCATCGCGGTGTTTTTTCCAGGAACCAGGATGAACTTCGTAAATTGAAATGGGCATTTCAAGCGGATCTCGTTTTGCACGCTTTTCTAACCATTTAGAATCTGTCCAGCGAATTCCTGTTAAATCCGTTACGATGGAAGCAGTACCTGGCCGATATTCAGCAGCGTTAGCATAAGGATCTGCTTTGTAAATGATGCGATCATCAGCGGTACGTATTGCATATTTGTATATTTCACCTAGTTCAATTTGATTGGTAAAAATTTCAAAAATCCCGCTTTCCGGAATTGGCGTCATACAGTGTTTGGAAATGTTCCAGCTGTTAAAATTCCCTACGAGACTGACGGACTTTGCATTGGGTGCCCATACCGCAAAGTAAATACCGGTTTTTTTTCCGATTTTAACAGGATGGGAACCTAATTTCTTGTAAATCTCATAGTGTGTACCATGCCCAAAGAGGTATCGATCCATCTCAGACAAAAATCCAGTAGCTTTCATAGTAACTCCCTTCTTCACTCTGTATATGTAAAGACAACCGCAGAATTGCGGGTTCTATGTCACATTATATTACGTTACGATTTTTTTTGCAACAATAAGAAATTTGTAGAAAATGAAAGAATTCATAAGAATATAAAGAATTTATAAAAAAATATGAAAACTTTAATAGTCCATTGACAAAATAAAAAAGTGTGATTATAATACAAGTCATATTTATAACAACACATGAAAGGAAAAAACTGAAAACATGGTAAATAGTGTGGTAGGTATGTGTGATGAGAATACGGTTTATATGAAAAAACTGGCGAAGTATTTTATGCAGAAATCGAATATTTCCATGCAGATCCGTTCTTTTTCAGATTGGAATCAGTTGATACGTTATTTAAAAACGAGAGAACTTGATGTATTGATTCTTGGAGGCAGTAATTTTATTAGAAATTGGAAGTACTGTAAAAAGCCTTCTTTTGATCAGGAGTTTCCTTCTGGGACGACTCGCAGTTTGGAAAGTCGTGTTAGGGACGGGAAAGTAGGAGTTGCTGAGGAAATTTCGGGTTCAGAAGGAAATCGAAAGCTTGAAAGTCGTGTTAGAGATGGGGAAGTGGGAGGTTCTGAGGAGAACTTAGGTTTCAAAAACAGTTGGAATTTTGATGAGGAATTTGAGCAGAATCTGAATTTCAGGGTAATTAAAAAACATGTTCGACGGATTATTTGGCTGCGAGATGAAGATTTTAGAAAGGTGGAAGATGCTGAACTTGGACTTGGTAGAGAGGAGGGGGAAGATGAAGATGTTTCTTTGTGTTTGGAAATGAGTCGTTATCAGCCTCCGGCTCAGTTGCTTACAATCGTAGAAGGTTGGATTAAGTCAGATTCTTATAGTGATGATTTCAAAAAGCCGATGCATATGATTCGTGAGCATTCTTTTTATGAACTTGATTCTGAGAAAACTTCTGAGATTGATTCCAAAATGGATATTATTCATCAGGAAACGAGATTTTATAAAGGGAATAGAGGAGGTGAGTGGGGAAATTATCGAAAGCAGGATATTTTTCAAGGCGGGCAGTGGGAGCGTTCTTTGGAAGGAGAGAATTTGCAGGTAGTGGGAGTTTATTCACCTGTTAAGCGATGCGGAAAGACATCTCTTGCGGTATTATTTGCAGAGATTTTAGCACGCAAGGGAAATTCAATGATGGTGTGCATGGATCATTATACAGAGATTTTTACGGATGAAGATCAGAATATTGCAGAGTTAATCTATTATTTGAGTAGAGATATGCAATTAGGCGTGCAGGAAGAAGCTGCCGATGAAGAGATTGCGTATGAGCAATTTATCAAGAAATGGGATGCATTTTTTTATATAGCGGCCTCTCCCTTTGTTGAAAGTATGATGCAGATTCCGGCAGAATCATTTTGCAGGTGGATTCAGATTTTGCGCAATAAAAAGGAGTATCAGTATCTTATTTTAGATTTATCGGATGGAATAGAAAATCTATATCAGATTTTGGATCAGTGCGATGTAATTTTCATGCCTGTATTAGAAGATTGTATTTCCAAAGGAAAGGTGCAGCAGTTTGAGAAACAGATTAAGGCGATGATGGGAGGGGAGCTTTGGAAGCAACTCCGATATCGAATCTATCAGGTAAAACTTCCGGAGGCTATGGAGGCAGATGGGGAGGAAAATTATTATAGAGAGTTGATATGGAGTGATATGGGGGATTTTGCGGAACAACTTTTGGAAAAATATGAGGTATAACGATGGGGACGCTGTGTGTGCAGCTGCAGCAGCAGGTTTTGAAGGAGCTTGCTGGATATGATTCTGTTTCTGATGAAATTTTGTTGGATCGGATTGATGAGGTAATCTGTCGCCAGGGAAAGATAGAGCATCTGTCCTTAAATCAGAAAATTCAATATCGCAAGGAGATTTACCATGCAATCCGGGGATTGGATATTATACAGGAGTTGCTGGAAGATAATACGGTTACGGAAATCATGATAAATGGATATCAAAATATTTTT
The DNA here is from genome assembly GCA_964613155.1 of uncultured Lachnospiraceae bacterium. Classification (GTDB taxonomy): domain Bacteria; phylum Bacillota; class Clostridia; order Lachnospirales; family Lachnospiraceae; genus TWA4. The sequence continues at coordinate 4,496 of CAZTHP010000065.1, forward strand.
ATTGAACAATCAGGGAAGATACGGCGTTATGAGAAATGTTTTTCTTCCGAGGAAAAGTTGAATGATATTATTCAGAAGATGGTTTCGGCTGCAAATCGAGTGGTAAATGAAACAACGCCGGTAGCAGATGCCAGGCTTTCAGATGGCTCTCGTATGAATGTTGTTTTGCCGCCAGTTTCATTAATTGGACCGGTTGTGACGATTCGAAAATTTCCTGAACAGTATACGGTGGAACAATTAATTGGAAAAGGAACGCTTTCAGAAGAATGTGCGGTATTTTTACGTGATTTAGTAGAAGCTCGATATAATATTTTTATTAGCGGAGGAACCGGTGCAGGAAAAACTACTTTTTTAAATGCATTATCCAAGTATATTCCATCTCATGAGCGGATTATTACGATTGAGGATTCGGCGGAATTACAGATTCCGATTGCCAATATTGTTCAAATGGAAGCTCGTAATTGCAACATGGAAGGAAAGAATGAAGTTCGGATTCGAGATTTGATTCGAACTGCACTGCGCATGAGGCCAGATCGTATTATTGTAGGGGAAGTGCGCTCGGAAGAAGCACTGGATATGCTGCAGGCGATGAATACAGGGCATGATGGGAGTATTTCGACTGGACATGCAAATAGTCCGAGTGATATGCTGACCCGATTGGAAATGATGGTTTTAATGGCGGCTGAGATTCCATTGCAGGCTGTAAAGGCGCAGATTGCATCAGCTTTAGATATTATCATTCATCTGGAACGATTTTCGGATGGGAGCAGAAAAGTGGTTTCGGTGGAAGAAGTATTTGGATATCAGAATGGTGAAATTTGTATTCAGCCACTTTTTTCTTACAACAGAGAAAAAGAATGTATTTGCAGAACTGAGAATCGGATGATCCAGGAAGAAAAAATGTGGAAATCCGGAAAAGGTGTATCTGGGAAAGTGGGAAAAGTGGCGCTTGGGTAAGGAGCATCAGGAAAGAGACAGTAGATGGCAGTTAAGAAAGGAGAAGTCGGAGTGGGGCAGAAGATGGCAGTTGGGTAAGCAGGAACTAGGAAAAAATGGAAAACGACAGTCGGGAATGCAGAAACTGAAAAGAGATAGCAGATGGCAACTGGGTAAGCAGGAACTGGGAAAAGATGGAAAACGACAGTCGGGAATGCAGAAACTGAAAAGAGATAGCAGATGGCAACTGGGTAAGCAGGAACTGGGAAAAGATGGAAAACGACAGTCGGGAATGCAGAAACTGAAAAGAGACGGCAGATGGCAACTGGGTAAGCGAAGAATGGGAACAACAGAGCAGCAGCTGTTTGATTTGGATGTGAGAGAAACGGTGCTGGTTTGGTTGTCGGGAATGGGCTTGTGTGTGTTGCTGGCAATGACTTTTTTTAAGGCGTTTTGGGGCGTTGTATTGACAATTCCGGTGTTGTTTTTTTATGTGAAATATGCAGCGGAAAAGCTTCGTCAAAAGAAAATCCATCAATTGCGGGTTCAGTTTAAAGATGCGATTCTTACATTGGCATCGTCTTTAAGAACGGGATATTCTTTAAATCATGCATTTGAGGAAACATTGGAAATTAGTACAGTCGTGTATGGTTCTGAAAGTATGATCGTTTCTTTGCTGGAAAGAGTTGTACATGGTCAGAATTTGAATATTTCTATGGATCAGCTGTTGGAGGAAATGGCAGAACAAAGTCAGTTGGAAGAAATTAGAGAATTTACTGAGGTGGTAAAAATTGTACGAAGGTATGGTGGGAATTTACCAACTATGATACAGAAGCTTGCAGATGTTATGGAAGATCGGCTTTCGGTACAAGCGGAAATCTTGTCAGCAACGACTTCCGTCCGCTATGAAGCGTATATGATGGATATTATTCCAGCGGCGATAATCTGGTACATGAATCTGACAGGTCCTTCGTTTTTGGCGGTTTTATATAGTAGTTTAGCAGGGCGCATTTTTATGGGAATCTGTATGTTTCTGTATTTGGCTGTGGTAATCTGGCAGTTTCGGCTAATGGAAAGGGTTGTAGAATGAGTGTGGTTGCAGGGGTTTTGGGCATAGTGCTTTGTGGTATTTTGGTTGTCTATATTCTGGCAGCTCGTCATTTTCAAAGGGAGTGTTTCCAGCGAGATTTTATTTTGGTGCAATGGATGAAATCAGCAGGGTATTCTTTTTATTGTAAGATTATGTGTCCTTATGTGTATCGTTTCCGTGTAGATGGGGGATGGGAGTCCAGTAAGAATTATAAACGACTTCAGCAGATTTATGTGAAAAAAGATATTTCTGAGGAATGGAGAACGTATCAGGCGGAAAAATATGCGCTGATTTTGACAGGAGCTTTGCTTTTATTGCTAACAGGAAGTGTATTTTTGCTTTTAAGCGGCTTTGAAACAGTGGATGGAGAATATCAGCTGCAAAGACCTAAATATGGTCAAAATGCGAAAAAATACGCATTTGTGGCGGAAAATGAGAATGGAGAATCTGAAGAAATTTCTTTGGTTTTGGATGCACAGATGTATTCGGAGGAAGAGGTTCAACGTATTTTTCAGGAGTCGTATGAAACGTTAAAAGAACGTGTAAAGGGAGAGAATGCATCCCTTCAAAAAGTACGTACTTCGTTAAATTTTCAAAGTGATTCTTTAAAAGAAGGAATTGAGGCAAGCTGGTATTCTTCAAATGGCGATTTGATCACTGAACAAGGAGAAGTTTTGTTGGAACAAGCGAAAGAAGGCGAAAATGCAGTTGTGCTGTATTTAATTTTATCTTATGAACAGTACAGCAAAACCTTTGAGATTCCGATCACCGTTGTGAAATATGCATCGGATACTTCGGCTAGTTTACAGAGATATTTGAATGAAGCACAGAAGGAGAATTTAGAAGAATCTGTTTTTACATTACCGGAGCAATTTGCCGGGCAGAAAATTCAATATAAAATGGGATCTGAGTTCAGCTTCGGGATTGGCGTATTTTCTTTGTTGTGTACAGTCTTGGTTTTGTTATTGTATAAGCAGCAGCAAAATATGAAGGAACAATGTGAAAAAAGAGAACGGCAGATGAAGGCAGATTATCCGGAAATTATATCAAAATTAGTGGTTTTAATTCGGGCAGGGCTGCCAGTAAGACGAGCTTGGCTGCGAATGGCAGAGGATTATCAAAGAGAAAAAGCGCGACATGGAAAAAGCAGGTTTGCATGGGAAGAAATCTGTTTGACGGCTCGCGAGATGCAAAATGGTAAAAATGAAAGTGAAGCGTATCTTCACTTTGGAAAGCGATGTGAGCAGCATCTTTATATGAAATTAGGGAGCTTATTAGAACAGAACCTAAAAAAAGGAAATGCGAGTCTTGCAGTTTTACTGGAAAATGAGCGAATTCAAGCCTTGGAAGAACGGAGACGGCAGGTAAAGGCGGCTGGAGAAGTAGCAGGAACAAAGTTGATGATGCCAATGATCGCATTGTTTGCATTAGTATTGCTTATTATTATGGTGCCATCTTTTATGACATTTGGAATGTGAAACGAAATGTAAAGATTCTGGGGAAACAACAAGCGGAAGAAGTGGTAGAACTAGCAAATGCGGCAGAACAGCAGATTTTGTAGGAAATGAAAAAATATATGCTTAAACGATTTTATGAAAAAATTAGGAATAAAATTTAAGAGCTGAATAAGCAAGGGGAGGAATGGAATAGATGGGAATTTTTAAGAAGATAAAACAACATTTATGTTCAGATCGTGGAGTCGGTGTGATTGAAATTATTTTAATTCTTGTGGTGCTGATTGCATTAGTTGTAATTTTCAAAAACCAGTTAAATTCACTGGTACAAAATATTTTTTCAAGTATTAACCGACAGGCGAAAACAATTTATTAACAGAAGATAGAATTGACTTAGTTGGGATGAAGTGGATGAAAGATAGCGTACAACGAGGAAGTATCACTGTTTTTCTGAGCTTGATGCTGATCGTGCTGATTTCAGTGGTGACAACATCACTGGAATCTGCACATTTAGCTGCGGTAAGGAGTCAGGTTGGAATGGCGAGTGAAGCTTCAGTACAGAATCTGTTCGCTCGGTTTGAGAAATCTCTTTACGAAGAATACTGCTTACTGTTTTTAAATGATCGACAGGATTTCGAGGCCATTTTGGAATCAGAAATGCAGTCTTATCAAACGATTGGTAAGGAGTCTTTTTCAGGTACCAATCATTTGAAATTTCAAGTGGATTCGATAGCAGTCAATCAAACTGTTTATATGATGGATCAGAATGGAGAAGCGTTTCAGGAGGAGATTAATCAAATTTTATCAGCCGATTTGATTTCGATGGTAAAACAATCAATTAGCGGTTATGTGACAAAGCTTTCTCAAAGTGGTACTGTGACAGAATATATGGATGAAATTATGGAACAGTCATTGCCTTTGACGGATATGGCGGAACAAGTTTCAACAGCTGCTGAAAGTTCCGAATCTGTAAAAAAAGGAATCGGTGAGTTCAAACATACAGCCGATGATTGCAAGCAGACGCTGCAATCTTATCAGAAATTATTAGCGGAAGCTGAAAAAACGAATGCAAAGGATTCCCTTGTTTTGATAAAGGATGAAATGATGCTTCAAAAAGACTTGAAAAATCAATTGGAAGACATGAAGCGTGATAAAAAAGAGCTAGAGGCAAAGCTACAAGGGGCATTAGAGGAATTAGAGGCGTATGAAGAATCGGCTCAAGTGGTTACAAAAAATTTGGATGAAGTAAAGAAAGGACTTCAGGAGGAGGAACTAGAAGATTCGTATAGAGAAACGCTGCATGATGAATTGAAAGCAGTTTTGGATATGACATCTGAATCAGGAGATTGGTATCAAAAGATTTATAAGGCAAAGGAAAATATTGAAAAAAATCTACAGATGCTGCACTCCATGGATATTCCGGAAGGAAAGGATTTATCGAAAGAATCAGTTCAGGATGGTAGTTTGGAAAAGCGTTTGGAGCAGGCTGTGGATATCTTAAACGAGTGCAGGGAAGTGGATATCCCTGTAACGAAAAATACTGTGGAAACAAAAGAGGGATTATCAGCAAAATCCTTGCTTCGAATGGTCCAAATGTTGATAACACAAGGTCCATTTTCCATGATTGTGGATAATCAAGAGGAATTATCGAAACGAAAGCTTGAAATGGAGCAATTCCCTTCTGCGAAGCAAACAAAGGAAGAAAAGAGTGGAAAAAATCTTTTTAATACAGCTGTGGATTATACGAAAGATATGCTGGCGTTAAATACGTATCTGATGGAGTATATGCCTTGTTATACGGATGGCGGAGCGTATGATTTGGAGTATATTTTAGGGGACAGTACGGTAGATCAGGAAAATTTGAAATCGACTGTGAATCAATTGGTTTTATTACGGCAGGCAATGAATTTGGTTTATTTGTTAACGGATTCTGGAAAACGAGCGCAGGCCCAGTCCGCAGCAACGGGGATGTTGGCAATAACAGGAAATCCTGTTTTGATTCAGGGAATGACAATGATTTTGTTAACCGCGTGGGCTTATGCAGAAGCGATTGGGGATGTAAAACTTTTAGTACAGGGGGAAAAAGTAGAATTTATCAAAAATTCTCAAAATTGGAATCTTTCAATCGAGCAGGCTGCGAATTTGAAAAATTGGAATCAGCAGATATCATCAGAATCTTCGAAAAATAAAACAGGAATGACTTATCAGGAATATTTACGGATTTTACTGTTTTTTCACTCTCACAATACAAATTTATTTCGCGGAATGGATGTCATTCAGTGGAATATTTGCCAAAAAGATCCGGGATTTCGAATTTCTCAATGTGTTTATACAATCGAAGCAGATTTTTCCGTATCGGTAAAACCGGTTTTTTCATCACTTGCATCGATAGAGATACCAGCAAATGGATATACATATGAGCATCAGGAAATACAAAGCTATGGATAAAAAGCGGAAGAAAATACAAAGTGAGAATGTAGTAGTATCGGCTTCGGTAACAGTGGAAACTTCTCTGGTTTTGTTTCTTTTTTTGATCTTTTTCATGAGTATGATGTACTTCTATCAGATATTAAATTTGGAAATCAAAATACAGGCAGCGTTGGAAGAAACTGCAGATGCGCAGTCGGCATATGCAGCTGTCAGCAATTACTATGATGAAAAAGGAACGTTTTCCTATATCCAGTGTGGGTTGGATCAGGCATTTGCAAAAGCAAATGTGATTCGTCTTGTTGGGAAGAAATATTTGGATTCTTCTTGGATCAAAGGAGGAAGTGGCGGTCTAAGTCTTTTGGGAAGCGATTTTTTGAAAGACGGTGAGACCTTACAGTTGGTGGCAGCGTATCAGATAGAGATTCCATTTTTTTCAGTAGCGGATATTCGCATAAAACAGCAGGCTTATCGGCGTATTTGGTATGGTGAGGATACTTCTGGACAAAGTACGAAAAAAAATGGAAGCAATCAGGTGTATATCACAGAAAATGGTTCGGTGTATCATTTATATGCAGATTGTGATTATATTGATGTAAAGCTTCAGGAAGTAACAGGTGCAGAAGTATCTAAATTACGAAATGCGGATGGCGGTTTGTATTATCCATGTGAAAGTTGTAGACCGGATTCAGATGGAACAGTTTATATCACGATATATGGAACCCGTTATCATAAATCGAAACAATGCAAAGCAATTGAAAAGAATCCCGTTTCCGTATCAAAAGAGGATGTTTCAAATCGAAAACTTTGCAGTAAATGTGAAAAGCGGCAAGCAAGTTAGAAGATATTAAATAAATGAGAAGAAAAAAATAGAGGGAAGGTAGATAACGATCATGTTGTGTGCAGCAGGAACGGCAGCAGCGCTTGGAAGTATTTTCATTTGTACAGTAGAAGATTGGCGGCGGAAAAGTATTTCTGTAACATATACTGCCGTTTTTCTGGCGGCAAATATGCTTCTTGCATACTGCCAGAAACTTGAAATCACATTTGTGTTGGCTGGATTTATGGTGGGTGTTTTATTTTTTCTGATCAGTCTAGGTACCGGTGAAAAAATTGGAAAAGGAGATGCCTTGTTTATTATGGGAATCGGTGTGTGTTTTGGTTTTTATCAGACATTAGGGGTTGTATTTTTTGCACTGCTGATGAGTTCTATATATGGAGTATGGATGTCTTTGGCAAAAAAACGTAGGCCATGGTCTTATGAAATCGCTTTTATTCCGTTTTTATGGATTCCTTATACGATTTTGCTTTTTTTGCAAATTGTGCGATGAACAATCGGAGAAAGAAAAAATATGAGGCAGGAAGTGTGAAGAAACAAAAAAAGTGGAAAGCATCGATTACTGTAGAAGCAAGCTTTGTAGTGCCATTGGTTTTATTTTGTATTTTTTTATTTCTGATTATAAACGGATATTTGCATGATACGGTTATTTTAAATGGAATGGCAGCCGAAGTTTTATATGCAGATGAGGAGAAGGATGCAGAGACCTTATTTCACGAAGAAACAGAAAAACGTATTTTATGGCTGAGACAGATTGAGTTTTCTGAAACGGAAGATCCTTTTCATACAGTAATAACTTGGAAAACGGTTTATACGCTGCCTATTCAGACGATAATGCAAACACTTACGGGAGAAAAGAGTGTTGAATTAGATGGGAAAGTAGGGCGACAGTCATGGAATATGGCTCGGATTATTCGTTATATCAATCAGAATTGAAAATCAGGCAGTATAGTAAAGTTGTATAGCTGTATGAAGTGTAAGATAAGAATTTGTAAGGCTGGTAGATGAGAGGTTGCAAAAATAGAAGATAAGAAATTATAAAAAAGAAAGATAAAAAAGAAATTATGATGTCATGAAGAAGGGTATAAAAATTAAACTTAAGTTTTGGGCAGAAAAGTAGGAAAAACGATTGGGAAAAGAACAGAGAGGGGTGAACAGATGATTTCTGAATATAAAAATGCTTATGGGGAGCGTGTTTCTTATCAAAAAAGTGGGGAGAAAAGTTATCTGGTTTTAAGCAGCGGAGAAGAACCGGAAATTCCATACCAGATTAATATGATCCGATATAATCAGATTCCAGGTCTGCTTCCAGTTCAGTTTTTTATTGAAGATGGCGTGTATAAATATTTCTATGATATTTCCTGCAAAGAATCTATCGTGAAAAAATTAGAACATAAAAAATATACGATTAAAGAAATTCGTACTATTATGTCAAGCTTATATCGATGTGTACGGCAATTAGAGGAATATTTACTGGATATTAATTGCATTATTTTAAATCCACAATATATATTTTCGGATAAAGAAGCATTTCATATTCAGTTTTGTTTTTATGCAGATAAAAAAGAAAGCTTCGAAGAATCTTTGGAAGAACTGTTTGATTATTTTTTGAATCGATTAGATTATCAGGATGAGAGAACCGTTGTTTTAGTATATAGCTTATATCAAAAATCGAGAGAAGAACATACACCTCTTTATGAAGTGATGAAGCAATTTTGCGAAACAGCGGATTTTCACGATCAAATCAAAAAAGAGAAGGAGGTTGAGGCATCATCTTTATCAGAAGATAAGAGTGATGAGCAGGAATGGGAGGACACGTTTCCTAAAAAAAATCGGGAATTTGATGGGAAGAAACAGTTTGGTGAAAAAAATTCTGTTTTTGGCAGTGAAAAAACGATAAGAGGAGTGAGAAACAGTTCTGCTGCAGAGACACAAGAATCGAGTGCGTTAAAAAAAATGATCGAACGATATTTGCCCTATTTGCCAGATCTTATCGGTGGATATGGAATTGCAAGAGTGATATGGTATATCAGCAAGCATCATATGGAAATGTCTGGAGGACAGTTTATGATGTGGATGCTTGTGGTCGCTGGGATTTTGGCAGGGGCTGGGGTTGTTTCCACAATCTTATCTACTTATATGCAAAAGAAAGACCAGGAACAGGAAGATGTAGATTCCAAAGGAAGTGCCGAGTGGAGCAGGATGAGTCGTTCTGAAAATATGGAACCCTGGGAAAGAAGGGCAGATTCGAAAGGTCAAAGAAGATCGGAAAAGAGTACGCAGTTTGAAAAGAATACGCAGTTTGAAAAGAGTACGCAGTTTGAAAAAACTAGGAATTGGGAAAACAATATAAAGTCTAAAAAAGCGGCTCCTTGGAAAGAATGTGCGGATTTTGAAAAAAGTGCGGATTTTGAGGATAGTACACATTTTGAAGAAGATATTCGGCTAGAAAATAATGCAGAGTTTGAGCAATTTGGTTTTTGGGAGGAGGAAGCTGCTGAACAGAGTAAACGTGAAGTGGTTGATGAAATAGATAGATTTCAAGGAATTGCGGAAAGCAGTGAAGCGTATGAAGTCCGTCGAAAAAATCAAGAGAATTCACAGAAAATAGCGGGAAATGAATCAGGTGAAAGTTTCTCGACAAAGAATGAACAGGATGAGGATTTATCATTGGATACGGATTTATCATTGGATGAAGGTTTGTTACTGGGTGAGGAATTGTTGGGAGAACCGATTACAGCAGAAACGGAGGATTCCAAAGAAAAGGAGAAAGGAATTCGCCCCAAGAAGCGTTACACAGTTCCAGCAACGGTGGTAATGAGTGAACCAGAGTTATTTCGGGCATATAATCCTGTGTTGATTAGTTGTGATAAGGAACGTTTTCAAGATGTTGTTTTAAAAGAGAGAAAAATGATTGTCGGAAAGGTACATGGAATTGCAGATATTTATTTAGAAGGAAAAAGTGTTAGCCGTGTTCATGCGCGAATTATTCAAGATCGGAAAGGGTGTTGTGTCATGGATTTAGGTTCTACAAATGGAACTTATGTTAATGGAATTCGTTTAGCAGAGAGACAGAAAAAATATTTGCAAAAAGGGGATGAAATACGATTTGCAGAAGCCATGTATGAATATTTTCCAGCAGAGTCGGAAAATATTCGTTCCCATTCAATATCGGAGGTGATATAATTAAGAAAAAACGAAAGGACGTTTGTTATGAAAGATCAAAATTGTATATTTTGTAAAATTGCAGCAGGAGAAATTCCTTCCAAAACGGTTTATGAAGATGAAAAGTTTCGAGTAATTATGGATCTTGGCGCTGCTTCAGAAGGTCATGCATTAATTCTTCCGAAAGAACATTATGCAAATTTAATGGAATTAGATGAGGAGACGGCAGCTTGTGTACTTCCTTTAGCAAGTAAGATTTCGAAAGCGATGATGAAAAGCTTACATTGTGATGGTCTGAATTTAGTACAGAATAATGGGGAAGAAGCAGGTCAGACGGTGATGCATTTCCATCTTCATATGATTCCCAGATATAAGGGTGGTGCAGAAGTGGTTGAATGGAAACCAGGCAGCCCTTCAGGAGACGAATTAGAGGCAACAGCAGCTAAAATTAAAGAAGCGCTGTAAAGTTAAGTGATTCGTGAGCTGCGTAGTTTTCGAAGTTACGTAGTTTTTGAAAAGGTGGCTACCGCAATCCCACTGGCTTTAGACGGTGGGTTAAGG
>CAZTHP010000066.1:0-2705 GCA_964613155.1 uncultured Lachnospiraceae bacterium
AGAGCAGCTGATTTGTAATCAGCAGGTTAACGGTTCGAGTCCGTTTATCGGCTTTAAAAGGTACAGTTTAGTAATAAGCTGTATCCTTTTTTGCATTGTGGATATATAAAATTTAAATGTGAAAGAGTGTTTGAACGGAAGCGTCATTAAAAAAGAGATATCTTTTCGTATACTTGTATGATTAATATGGTTAAACTATCGGAAATATAAAGAAATATAAACTGGCAATGGACAAAAATTAGAAAAGTGGCAAGTTTACCCAAAAGGCAAGTTTATCAAAAAAAGCAAAACAGATGCAGAAAACGGCTTGTCAAAAAATAGAAAAAGTCAAAAGAAGCAAGAATGTAAAAAAAAGAAAGTAGGAATAGAGTGAAAGAATTAGAGGAGCAGTTAAGGGACGATAAAGACGATAATCTAAAAAACTCAAATTTATGTATTGAGAGGAGAAAAGAGGAGCTTCAATACACAAATTATGAGGAGCAAAAAGAAGAACCTCAATGCGAAAATTATGTTGAAGATGAAGATTTAGAGTTCGAAGATGAGGATTTTGAAGAAGATTTTGGAGCGGCATATAATAGTTTTGCTTGGGTTTATGATACTTTTATGGATAATATACCCTATGATGAATGGGTTTCCTATCTAACAGGTCTTTTAAAGGAATACGGAGTATCCGATGGTTTACTACTGGATATGGGATGTGGTACTGGAAATGTTACCGAACGTTTGGCTGCATGCGGATATGACATGATTGGTATTGATAATTCAGAAGAAATGTTGATGGAAGCTAAAAATAAGCTGTTGGATTCGGGCGTGGATATTTTATATTTGTTTCAGGATATGCGTTCTTTTGAACTTTATGGAACGGTTGCAGCAGCTGTAAGTATCTGTGATTCGATGAATTATATTTTGGAAAAATCTGATTTAGAAGAAGTTTTTCGGCTGGTCAACAATTATTTGGATCCAGGTGGGATTTTTATCTTTGATTTCAATACATCTTATAAATATCAATATCTGATGGGAGATCAAGTTATTGCAGAAAATCGGGAAGATTGCAGTTTTATTTGGGAAAATGCATTTGATGAAGAGGCGCGGGTCAATATTTATGATTTGACTTTATTTATACAAGAAGATCATGCTCTTTTCCGGCGATATCAGGAAACGCATTATCAAAAAGCATGGGAAATTGCGGATTTTGTTCAGGCAGCGGAAGCAGCTGGGATGAAAGTCTTAAATGTTTACGATGCATTTACAAAAGATCTTCCGCGCGCAGATAGCGAGCGTCTTTATATGATCGTACAAGAGCAGGGAAAAACGAAATCATACTAGTAAAAATCTAAAAGATGAAAGCGATAGATTCCTGTTGAAACGTGAATAGCTGATAAAAAGTGAAGCGAATTACAGATAATAATAAAGTGAATAGCGAACAAAATAAAAATAATAAAGCAAATAGCGAACAAAATAAAAATAATAAAGCAAATAGCGAATAAAATAAAAATAAGAAAGCGAATAGCGAATAAAATAAAAATAAGAAAGCGAATAGCGAACAAAATTAAAATTAAGAAAGAGAATATGAAATAAAATAGGTGAGCATATGAGTGATTATTTAGTAAGAGCAACTGCTGCGGATCACGGTATTCGTGCATTTGCGGCAACAACAAAAGATTTAGTAGAATTTGCAAGACAGGCCCATCAGACAAGCCCTGTAGCGACTGCTGCTTTGGGACGTTTGATGACAGCCGGTGTTATGATGGGCAGTACGATGAAAGGAGAGGAGGATTTAATCACACTTCAGATTAAGGGTGATGGTCCGATTCAGGGAATTGTGGTAACAGCGGATAGCCATGGTGGTGTAAAAGGTTATGTTTATAATCCGGAAGTGCTTCTTCATGCGAATGCGAAAGGAAAGTTGGATGTTGCAGGTGCAGTTGGAAAAGGAGAATTGCGGGTTATCCGTGATACGGGTATGAAAGATCCTTATGTGGGAACGATTGAACTGGTCAGCGGGGAAATTGCAGAAGACATTACGTATTATTTTGCAGTATCCGAGCAGATTCCGTCAGCAGTGGCACTGGGGGTTTTGATGGATCGACAGAATTTTGTAAAGCAGGCAGGCGGATTGATGATTCAGCTGATGCCTTTTGCATCTGATGAATTAGTGGAAAAGTTGGAGGCAAAATTAGCGCAGATGACATCTTTGACATCGATGCTCGATCAGGGAATGACACCGGAACAGATTTTAGAGTTTGTTCTGGGAGATTTGGGATTAGAGATTATGGATACGATGCCGCTTGAATTTTCGTGCAATTGTTCTAGAGAACGTGTAGAAAAAGCAGTAATCAGTACCGGCGCAAAGGAACTTCAGGATATGATAGAGGAAGGAAAGACGATTCAGGTTAATTGCCATTTTTGCGAAAAAACATACGAATTTTCCGTGGAAGATCTTCAAAAAATGCTGAAAAATGCTGTGAGACCTTAATTTTTTGAATTCGAATAGAATATTTTATCAATATAGGCTAGAAGGCTGTATAGATGAATCTGTAAAGTTTATTGGATGAGGATAGGAAATTTAGCAGACAGGATATAGAGCTTTATAGATTGCAGTATAAAGTTTGGTAGATTGGAAGCGAAAATTTTACAGACTAAAGTATAGAGCTTTGCAGATTACAGTATAAAGTTTAGTAGATTGAAAGCGAAAACTTTACAGA
>CAZTHP010000066.1:2805-5127 GCA_964613155.1 uncultured Lachnospiraceae bacterium
AGCTTTGCAGATTACAGTATAAAGTTTAGTAGATTGAAAGCGAAAACTTTACAGACTAAAGTATAGAGCTTTGCAGATTGCAGCATAAAGTTTGGTAGATTGAAATTGTAAACTTTACAGCTTAGAAGATTAAGCTTTGTGGATCAGAATACCAATTTTCGCTAGCCAGCAGGATGCATTTTTTAGATTGCATCTTTTTCACGGTTGCAGTACAATAGGTTGAATAACAAGCGATAGAGGGAGCAGAAAGGAATCACTATGGATGCAAAGGAATTATCATTAAAAAAACATTACGACTGGAATGGTAAAATTGAAGTCGTTTCTCGATGTAAAGTAGAATCAATGGAGGATCTTGCGGTTGCGTATACGCCTGGTGTTGCACAGCCTTGTCTTGCCATTGCAGAGAATAAAGAATTGTCTTATCAGCTGACGCGCCGAAATAATTTAGTAGCAGTTGTAACGGATGGTTCTGCTGTTTTGGGCTTGGGAAATATTGGTCCTGAGGCGGGAATGCCGGTTATGGAAGGAAAATGTGTTTTATTTAAAGAATTTGCAGATGTAGATGCATTTCCAATCTGTATTGATTCACAGGATGTTGATACAATTGTAGATACCGTTGCCTTAATTTCTAAGAGCTTTGGCGGGATTAATTTAGAAGATATTGCGGCCCCCAGATGTTTTGAAATCGAAGAAAAGCTGAAACAGCGGTGCGATATTCCGGTTTTTCATGATGATCAGCATGGTACGGCAATTGTAGTAGCAGCGGCGTTGTTAAATGCGATGAAAGTAACAGGCCGCAAGATGGGAACCGCAAAAATCGTGATTAATGGTGCAGGTGCTGCTGGAACAGCGATTGCGAAATTATTGTTACAGATGAATTTTGGTTCCATTACTATGTGTGATCGTTATGGAATTGTGTGCTCCGGTGAAGATTGGCTGACCGATGCACAGGAAGAATTAGCGAAAGTGACAAATCTGGAACATCAAAAAGGTTTACTGGAAGATGCCGTAAAAGGTGCTGATATTTTTGTAGGTGTGTCACGTCCTGGAATGTTGACCGCAGAAATGGTTCGTACAATGGCAAAGGATTCGATTGTTTTAGCAATGGCAAATCCTACACCGGAAATTATGCCTGATGAAGCGAAAAAAGGCGGTGCTAAAGTAGTGGGAACTGGACGGAGTGATTTTCCGAACCAGATCAACAATGTTTTAATTTTCCCCGGATTATTTAAGGGCGTTTTGTCTGTTCGTGCGAGACAGATTACAGAGGAAATGAAGATCAGTGCGGCGTATGCTTTAGCTGAAATAATACCGGAAGATGAATTATCACCAGAATATATCATTCCAAGTGCATTAAATAAAAACGTTGCGCAAAAAGTAGCAGAAGCAGTAGCGAAAACAGCTGTAGACGCTGCTAATAGATAATAGCAAGTTTACTTTTGTAAAATGTGAAGGCAATAGCAAGACAGCTGTAGATGCTGCTAATAGATAATAGCAAGTTTACTTTTGTAAAATGTGAAGGTAATAGCAGGACAGCTGTAGAAAAGCATGCACTATGTAGCAATTGAGGGATAGTTGTTAGGAAGTGGATAGCATCCAGTAATTGAGGGGTTCTGATCAGAAAGGGATTGCATATGGAGAGAGGAGACAAGCAAATAAATTATTTAAAAAATGCAAAAGGGCATTTTTTAGTAATTCTGCATCATAAATGGGAAGTGATGAAGGGATGTTTTCAAGTAGGTCTTTATTGGCAGGGCATTACACATGACTTGTCGAAGTTTTCTCCTACGGAATTTTTCGCTGGGGTACGTTATTTTCAGGGAACACGCAGTCCCAATGCCCGTGAAAGAGAGCTTTTTGGGTATTCGACGGCATGGATTCATCACAAAGGTCGTAATCGACATCATTTCGAGTATTGGACCGATGTTTCCTCCGATAAAAAACATTGTTTGTCGGGGAAGAAGATGCCGCCCAGATATTTGGCGGAAATGACGATGGATCGAATTGCAGCTTCCAAAACGTATAAAGGCGATGCTTATACAAATCGTTCTACCTTAGAATATTTGCTGGCAGGCTGTGATTATGAAACGATGCATCCGGAAACTTATCGGGAACTGAAAAAAATCTTGACGATTTTGGCAGAGCGTGGTGAAAGAGCAACGTTTGCTTATGTAAGGAAGCTCTTGAAAAGAAATTCCTATTAAGCTTTCACACTGTTTTCAGAAAAGATAACCAAATAAATTAAAAGAAAGCCGAAAAACTAGGCAGTGTAACTGTTTCGTTTTCCGGCTTTTTGTGTTTTATACGCTGCCACTGCCTGAA
>CAZTHP010000066.1:5227-14965 GCA_964613155.1 uncultured Lachnospiraceae bacterium
ATAAAAGCTTTCTGTATAGAAAATTAGACTACTGAAGTCATGATATAAAAGCTTTCTGTATAGAGAATTAGGCTCCAGAAGTCATGATATAAAAGCTTTCTGTGCAGAAAATTAGGCTCCAGAAGTCATGATATAAAAGCTTTCTATGCAGAGAATTAGACTACTGAAGTCATGGTATAAAAGCTTTCTGTATAGAAAATTAGGCTACTGAAGTCATGGTATAAAATCTTTTTGTATAGAAAATCAGACTACCAGAAGTCATGCTATAAAAGCTTTCTGTACAGAAGATCAGACTATCAAAAGTCGTAGTATGAGAGAAATCTATGTGGGAAATCACGCCATAAGAGGTTACGGCGCAGAATGTTACGCTGTAGAATGTTACGCTATAGAACGTTACAATACAGGGTGTTACCGTATGGGAAATCGCTGAATAGAAATTTTTTATTAAAGTCAAAATACTGGGAAAGAAGTGAGAAGTATGTTTTCAATTGAGGATCATTTAAAGGAACAAATGGTGGATGCGGGACTGATTGAAGATTTGAGACAGTTTCGTGAGAAGTATGAAGTCGCAGAGGAAGCAAAAGGACGCGTGATAGAGCCGAGTATTCCATTTTATGGAAAAGAGATTTTGGAAATGGCTATTTCAGCGCTTCTGCAGGGGGAAAATTTACTCTTATCAGGTGCAAAAGCAACTGGTAAGAATGTTTTGTGTGAAAATTTAGCATATATGTTTGGAAGACCTTCTTATAATATTTCCTTCCATGTTAATACAGATAGTGCAGCTTTGATCGGGACCGATACCTTTCGAAATAATGAGGTCGTTCTGCGGAAAGGACCGGTTTATCAATGTGCAGATTTTGGCGGATTTGCAGTGTTTGATGAGATTAATATGGCAAAAAATGATGCCGTTTCGGTGCTGCATGCAACTTTAGATCATAGAAGAATCATTGATGTACCAGGTTATCACAAAATTAAAGTTCATGATGCGGCGCGCTTTATTGGTACGATGAATTATGGATATGCAGGTACAAGAGAATTAAATGAAGCATTGGTATCACGTTTTATGGTAATTGATATGCCGGCGCTGACAGAGGATACATTGGTATTTCTTTTAGGAAAAATGTTCCCGGATATGAAAAAGAATGCAATGGAACAGTTTACAGGTTTGTTTATGGATATGCAGATTAAGGCTTATAACGGAGAAATTTCTACGAAGCCGCTGGATCTGCGTGGTATGATGTCGGCAGTGCGGACGATTCGTTCTGGTTTGTCACCTGCTTTGGCAGTTCGAATGGGAATCACAAATAAGAGTTTTGACATTTTTGAACGTGAGATTATTGATGATATTGTGATGACACGAATTCCGTCTACCTGGACAGGCGCTGATATTTTTGAGTCATAACAGGAAAAAAATCGGATGTTCAAAAATGGAGGATGAATTGTGGCGAGAAATTATAAAGCTCCTTATTTAGAAGATGAGGAGCAGGATGAACAATCACTGGAACTGCAAAATCGAATGAAAAATCTTTTGTGGACAGTGAGTGGTGACTATACATTGGATGTTAAATTAGATTTGGAGAGCTATAAAAAGTCCAAGTATATCACAATTTATGATGCCATAAAGCAAGGTGCCTTTGCTCGATATTTTAATATGGAAGAACTTTCCATGTATATTGTTAAAAAAATTTATTTATCAGCAGGTCAGTCACCGCTAATGGAACTGGCACAGCTTTGTGTGGATACGGCTTCCTGGCCGCTGGTATCAAAAGAACGTTCTGGTGTAGAGGAAATTCGCAGAAAAGCATTTCGTGATATGTTAGAGTATCAATCGATGCGGATGTCGTATACATTTTTTGGACAGGTAAAGGCAATTATGCTGAAAAGCTGGTTGAAGGGCTGCAATGAATTGACTACAGAGCGAATGCAGTCGGTGATCAATCGGATTCAAAAATTAAATCATGCAAAGGATACGATGGATATTATTCGTACGATCGATCAGCTTTATAATCAGGTGATCGATCAGAGCTTTGAAGCACAGTATGGAACGTTGGAAGATGTTTTGGCTGTGAGCTTTGATGAGCTGCAGGAATTTAATTGGCAGGATTACTTAGATGAGGAAAGCTTGCAGGATGTACTGAAGCAGTACATGAATTCGTTAACCAGCAGCGATATTGAGAAAGTGGATCTGCGGGATCGCCCCAAACGGGAAGCATCCTCTGGGAAAACACGGGTGCGGGTTCTTGATGATGAGGCATTAAAGAAAGTTTATGATTATGTAGAATTGAATCATGGTATTTCGTATTTATCTTTGCGTGAACAGGAGCAACTGAATTATCAGCTTTGCAGAGGTGCGCATGAAGACTGCTCTTTATACTATACAGATGGGATTTTGCATAATACGGCAAAGGTAAATTATCAATACAAATATGCGCAGATGCAGTTATCGAAAAACAAACGATATTATCATGAAAATCACCGGATTATCAAGCGCAATATTGAAATGCTGACGGGAATGCTGCGGAAATCGTTGATTATACGAAATGAAGATGATGTATGTAAAGGTTCTTCGGGTATTCTAGTGCCGTCTCGTTTATGGAAATTGGGAAGAACAGATGACGATCGGTTATTTAATCGGGTGATTAAAAAAGATACTTCGGATTTTGTAGTGGATATTCTGATCGATTCCAGTGGTTCTCAAAGTTCGCGTCAGGCACAGGTAGCCGTGCAGGGCTATATGATCAGCGAAGCACTAAGCAATATCGGGATTCCGCATCAGGTGGTTGGTTTTTGCACGTTCTGGGATTATACGATCATGAGGCGTTTTCGTTCGTATGATGATGATCGGAGTAAAAATCAACGGATTTTTGAATTTATGGCATCTTCCAATAACCGGGATGGATTGGCAGTTCGGGCAACATATGACCAGTTGATGAAACGAGAAGAACCGAATAAGGTTTTGATCGTGCTGAGTGATGGGCGGCCGAATGACCAGAATATCAATCGTCCGGGCAGTCGAAATCCCCATCTGTATGAAGGAGAATTTGCAGTACGCGACACAGCATTTGAAGTGCGTCGTGCCCGCGCTTTGGGAATTTCTGTACTGGGGGTATTTGCCGGGGAAGATGAAGATCTGGGTGCTGAAAAGAAAATATTCGGCAAGGATTTTGCGTTTATACGGCATATTGGGAATTTTTCAAATGTGGTAGGTACTTATTTAAAACGTCAGTTGGAAGAAGATATGTAATGAGAAAAGGTCAGAAATTCTATGTAGAGTAGATTTTTGACCTTTTTAATCGGAAGGGACAAGGTTGAAACAGTACACGCAATAAGAGGAGAGGTAAATGAAGTTAAGTATGTGGAATATTTATCATGCAATGAATTACGAACAGATGACACCGATGATATCGGATGGGAGTCCAACGATTACATGTGCAAGATGGATCGTAACTTCTTATTTGAATTCCGATAGTGTGTACGTGGGAAAAGGATCTAACTTTTTTTATACCGAAGAAAATGATGTGATCGTCGTTCATCAGCACGATATTATTTTGATTCAGAATGTAGAGCCAGAAGAAGTATTCAATGAAATTTGCTGTATTATTGATCATTTTTCAAGTTGGGAAAATGCACTGCGAGATTGTATGAAGGAGAAGGATGGACTTACTAAAATGATCGATCTGAGCAAAGAAATTTTGAAAAATCCATCCTATATCTATGCGCCGGATGGTGAAATTTTAGCGATTGCATCGGATTATCCGGCTTCTACACATTGGCATTGGAAAGAACTTCTCGATAACAGCGGATTGACGGAAAAACGAATGGAAATGCTGAAAGAAACGATTCATTTAACGGATGTGTTTAAGGATACCTTTCCGACTATTCGTGATTCGAAGATGGATCATTATCAGTATATGCATTGCAGTCTGACGGTGAATGGCTATATGTCAGGACATTTTGTACTCTTTAGTATGCTTCGTCCATTTGAAGAAGGAATGGAATATTTGGTTTCGACTTTGATTGGATATTTGGCGCGGTATATGGAGCAAAATTATTCTCAGTACGGACCGACTTCTAAGCTGGGAAAAATTATTACATCGATGATCTATCAGCAGAGTTATGAAGAAAAAGAAAAAAATCTTTTGCTGCGAAATCTTCGTTGGAAGCAGGAAGATTTGTATCGTTTTTATGTCATCGGTGAAAATGTTTCAGGGGAACCGGTACTTTTAAGAAAATTATATCGAAAATGTTCGGAGAGTTTAGTAGATTCGATTGTTTTTATTTTAGAAGATCATGTGGTTCTGATGGAAAATGAAACAATAGGAAGATCACAGATTCAAAAGCAGCTTCCGAAGTTTTTAAAAGAGAGTTTTGTATGTGGTGTCAGCACGGAATTTCATGGTTTTGAAAAGTGCAGCCGTTATTATGCACAGGCGAAGGAGGAGATGCGATATGGAAAACAGCATTTTCTTCAGATTTCCTATGCAGCGGATCATATGGAAGTTTATTTTCAAAAGGTGCTGAAAGAAAGTCCTTTCACTGAAACGTATGTGCATCGTTCTTTGCTCCAGTTAAAAGCATACGATATTGAGCATCACAGCAATTATTATGAAACACTGAAAGCATTTTGCTACTGTGGGTTTCAATTATCTGCGGCATCGAAGATGCTTCGGATCCATCGGAATAGTATCTCCTATCGTTTGGAAAAAATAAGAGAGTTAATTGACTTTCAGGAATTTGACAAGTTGATGGAAACGCCGGATGTGCAGCGTATGAATCAGCTTTATCTTTCATTTTTTTGTATCGACCAAGTGATAAAGATTTGATATCTGGAAAGATTCTTGGTATTTTGCATATTTATGTATTTATTTTACATTTTTGCACAAAAACAAATTCCTTTTTTACAAAAATTGCCATTCAAAAACCTTTTCTGAAATTTTATAATACCTATAACAGAGATTGAGGCCGGTCAAATCAATCGATGCTATAGGTATTTTTTCAGTTAAGGAGATTTTTTATGGGTTTGTATGAAGAACGCTTTGAGAGAATCAAAGCAGCTGTTGCGTTGGAGCCGGTGGATAAAATTCCGCTGATATCGGGACTTGCAGCTGTTTCAGCTGTTTTAACGCATACCAATATGTCAGATTATTTGAACGATATGGCCTTAAACTGTACGGTAAATATCCAGGCGACGGATATGATCGGCGATGTTGATGGTGTTCAGGCTCCGCTTTCTTCGCCGGAGGGACTTCCTACTTTATGGCTTTCGAAAATACGGGTACCTGGACGGGAACTTCCAGATGACCAATTATGGCAGGTTTTCGAAGAAGAACTGGTTACACAGGAGGATTATGACCTTATTTTAGAAAATGGATTTGAGTCATGGTACCAAAATTTCATGAAAACGAAATTAGATGATCCGATTTCTAGAATGAAGGATGTGGTGGCATATGGAGCGACTGCGAATGCACGGTTTCAAGAAGCTGGATATCCAGTTGTAAAAGGCACGACATTGCTCTCTCCGTTCGAAATGTTTTGTGGAGGGCGTTCGATGGAAGCCTTTTTGCTGGATGATCTTTTGGAAATTCCAGAAAAAGTGGAGGAAGTTTTTTCCGTTGTACATGAATTTAATCTGAATAAATATGAAAATTTGTTCCGTTCCAGTGCAAAGCCTTATGGAGCGTGGGTAGGCGGCTGGAGAGGAACACCGGAAACCTTAAATCCGGAAATGTTTGAACGTTTTTCCTGGAAATATTTCCGAGAACTTGTGCAGCTGTGTATTGACTATGATGTCGTTCCGATCATGCATTTAGATGCCTGCTGGAATCATGGTCTTCATTATTTTAAAGATATTCCTGCGAAAAAAGCAATTATGGCATTGGATGGAAAGACCGATATTCGCAAAGCAAAAGAAATCGTAGGCGACCGGATCTGTATCATGGGAGATGTACCGGCGGAAATACTTGCATTTGGAAAAGCAGAGCGAGTATACGATTATACAACGAAATTAATTCAGGATATTGGTCCTGTTGGCTTTATGGTTTGTTCAGGATGTGATATTCCTTTCAATGGAAAATTAGAAAATATCCAGATGATGTCAAAGGCTGTAACAGACAGTGCGGGACTATTAAGAAGTGCAGAGTGATGGATTCAAAATCTTATGGTAGCTTATGAGGAGGAAAGTTTGATGAAAAGACCTGTTTTTAGTGAAAAAGAATTTGATGTAGTAGGAAAATATCCGCTTTTTACCAATACCATGTCGGTTCCTGCAAGTGAAGAACCGATGGAAAATCGCCCTATTTCTCCAAAAGAAAATCTGGAATTGGCATTTTCCGGGGAAAAACCGTATTGGCTTCCCTTTGTAGGATGGGCATATTGTGATATACAAGTTTTTCGTCCGCGTGTGAATCCAGATCATCTTGCGTGTCATACGATCATGGATGGAGATCTTCCTTATGATTATACAACGAATCAAATGAAAGGCTGGTATGATCTGCTTTGGGATTACGTACCGCAGGTAGGGGGCGCAACCGTTCATCCGGGCAGTCCGAAAGTACCGGATATCTGTGAATGGGAAAAATATGTTTCGATTCCGGATTTGGATGCGATTGACTGGGAACGGTGTAAAAAGGCAAATGAAGAATATTGTAATGTGAATAAAATGGTGCAGCTGGGAATCTGGTGTGGATTTTGGGAGCGTTTGATGGCATTGATGGATGTTGAAAATGCCGCAGTTGCGTTGATTGATGAAGAACAGCAGGAAGGCGTTCATCGCTTCTTTGATCGTCATACGGATTTTTTGATCGAATATATTGACCGTATGCGTAAAATTTTACCGATTGACTGCGTTTTGATCCATGATGACTGGGGACATCAAAATGGTCCGTTTTTCTCAGTCGATACCTGTCGTGAAATGATTGTACCGTATTTGAAACGGGTTGTGGATTTTTGTCACAGCAAAGGTATTTTCTTTGAACTGCATTCCTGTGGTCGAAATACGACCAATATTCCGTGCATGATCGAAGCAGGAGTTGATATGTGGTGCGGACAGCCTGCGCTGCATGATTTTGATGCATTAGCAGAACAATATAAACATGAAAAATTTGTTTTTGGTGTTACAGCACCTGCCGTTGCAGAAAATGCTTCTGAAGCAGAAATTCGGGAAATTGCGCGTCAATGGGTTTTGAAGCATAAAGAGCATCATATTGCCTTATATCGTTCTCTCTATGTACCGATTAATCCGGTATTAAAAAAGAATATTTATGAATTTAGTAGAAAGGTTTATGCAGGAGAAGATATTTAGAGAAAATTTGAGGGGTAAAGATGGAAAAAAAGAAGGGATTAAGTAAAAATCTAAGGAGATTTTTTGGAATCGGGGATCTGGCATTTACGCTTATGACGCAGGTTGAGAATGTATTTTTCAACTTTTTCCTAACAGATATTGCAGGATTTTCCCTGGCGATCACAACGGTGATCCAAACGGCTACGACTGTGATCGATGCAGCAACTGCCTGGATTTACGGTGCGATCATGAATGGGACAAAGCCGCTTAAGTGGGGAAGGTATCGTTCCTGGCTGCTGATTACACCATGGCTTGTACCAGTAATCTATATGCTGAAATATATGGTGGTTGGCAAAAGTACAACGGTGTCAGCAATTGTGATCGTAGCAGCAGGTGTTATTTCCAGTATTATCTGGAACTTTGGATATGTGGCCAATCTGGCACTGATTCCAATCGTTGGAAAAGAAGCGGAAGACCGGGCACATCTTTCTGCTACAAGAGCAACGTATAATCGTGTTGGAAGTATGTTATTTTCCTATATGGGACTTCCGCTTGCGAATGCTCTGGCATTAGTGGTAACAGAGCAGTATAAATTTGCAGCCCTGGCATTTGTATTAGGTGTGTTGGCAGCGATAGGCTATAACCTTCATTATAAAATGACAGAAGGGTACGAGGAACAGCCTGAACGCTCTGGTGCTGGAAAAGAAGCTTGTTGCCAGGAAACACAGGCATATGAAAATACATCACAGGAAAAAAATGGTTTCGAGCAGAAAAAACATGCAGCGAAAGAGAAAACTTCTGTTGCAGCGATGTTAAAAGGATTATTCCAAAATCGACATTTACTTTGTCTGATTTTAGCAGAATTAGCACGTTGGGTTGCGAATTTTGTACTTGCGGGATGTGCGATGTATTACTTTAAATATGTGGCACAACAGGAATCGATGTTAGCTGTCTACTTGTTTGTAATTAATGTGGTTTGCATGGTCAGTGCATATTTTAGTAAAGATCTTGCAGCTAAATTTAGTTCCAGAATGGTATTTGCAATATCCTTTTTTGTATTAGGTGGAGCATTGTTGATCGCAAGAGGCGTTTATCAATATACGATTTTGGTTATTGTTCTTTTGGCAGTTGGTCAGTTTGGATATGGCTGTATTTATTCACTTTCCCCAACACTTTTTGCAGATGCAGCTATTTACGCAGAATATAAAACGGGAGAAGCTTCTTCCGGATGGATCATGGGATTGAGCAATGTACCGTTAAAATTATCACTGGTATTTCGAAGTATTATCATCAATATCGTGTTGGCTGTGGCGGGATTTAGTCCGTCAGCATCTGTGGAATCAACCACAATAGCTGTTAAAGAAGGGATTGCCAATGCATTTATGCTGATTCCGGGGGTCGCAGTTGTGATTGGTGGTTTTCTGATCTTGTTTGGATTTGGACTTACAAAGGAAAAAGTAAGCCAAATGAGCAAGGAAATCGCACAGAGATAACGCACTAAGAATCGTATTAAAAAAATTAGACACTGGAAAGGCGGCTGCTGTAAGAGTCGATCTGAAAAGGATGGACTTTTGCAGCAGCTTTTTTGCGCTTATCACCTGGAATGTGATTGTTTTACAATTATTGAGGAAAAAATGAAGAAAAAAGAAAAATAAAATTTTAAATACAGCTTGACAAAGCATAAATCATGTGTTAAAGTAATAAACGCTGTGAAACAAGAAAGTAGAGTATCCACTCTCACCTTAGCACAAAGAAGTGACTCGGGTTTATATGCTTTTGATATTAACGAAGTATAAAGTGGATAGTCTGCCTGTCCACTTTTTTTGTTGTAGTTTTGTCGAAAGATTTTATTGCAAAAGATTTTGGCAGATCAGCAAAAAGAGGGCAGCAGAAGATATCGTCAAAGGTAAGAAATTTGGAGGTGCTTGACCATTAGCGAATTAATGATTAATGAACAGATCAGAGATAAGGAAGTTCGTCTGATTGGAATAGATGGTGAACAGCTTGGCATTATGTCAGCGAAAGAAGCAATGAAACTGGCTATAGAAGCCGATCTGGATCTGGTTAAGATTGCGCCCGGTGCACAGCCGCCTGTGTGTAAGATTATCGATTACGGTAAATACAGATATGAGCTTGCAAGAAAAGAGAAGGAAGCAAAGAAAAAACAGAGAACCATCGAAATCAAAGAAGTTCGTCTTTCTCCCAATATTGATGAGAATGATTTGAATACAAAGGCAAGTGCTGCCAGAAAGTTTATTACCAAGGGGAACAAAGTTAAGGTAACATTACGTTTCCGTGGCCGTGAGATGAGTCATGTTGCTCAATCCAGACATATTCTTGACGATTTTGCTGCCAAGCTTGCGGATGTCGCAGTTGTTGACAAACCGTCCAAGATGGAAGGCAGAAGCTTAGTCATGTTCCTGACAGAAAAACGTTAGTAAGAAAAAGTTAAGGAGGAC
>CAZTHP010000067.1:0-14618 GCA_964613155.1 uncultured Lachnospiraceae bacterium
TCATCTTTTTATTTTTCTTTTAGAATTCAATTTTTTCTTTGTTCATACGTGAACATGCATCCTGATTCCAAATTAAACATTTTTTCCAGTAGCCGTAATAAGGGTTTATTTTTCTAGCCATCCCTCAAATTTCATTAAGCAGATACACCACTTACGATTCAATCGTACTGCCTGCTGCCCATCCCGTTGACCAGGCGATCTGCAGGTTATATCCACCTGTAAAGGCATCCAAGTCCAATACTTCGCCTGCAAATCGAAGTCCCGTTACGAATTTGGATTCCATCGTAGTTGGATTGATTTCCTTTACTTTAATGCCGCCCTGCGTAATGATCGCTTCCTGATAACCACGCAGACCATTTAACGTAATACACAAATCTTTTGTTTGCTGGATGAGACGGCTGCGATCTTCCCTCGTGACATCATGGATAATTTTATCTGCTGGAATTTCACTTAGTTTCAGCATTACTGGCACTAAACTGGAAGGAAATAATGCACCCAGCACATTGCTGATCTGTTTATTTCGCGCTTCTTTAAATTCCCGCAACAAACGCGCATCCAACTGTTCACGATCCAACGCAGGTTTTAAATCAATATGCAGCGTCAGGGTTCCTTTTTTTAAATGCTTTGCACAGACACTGCTTCCACTTAAAATAGCCGGTCCGCTGACACCAAAATGTGTAAAGAGCATTTCGCCAAATTCTGTGTATAATTTTTTCTTTCCGGCTGTAATCTGCACATTGACATTGCGCAGAGAAAGTCCTTGCAATTCTTTTACCCATTCTTCCTGTGCTGTAAACGGAACTAAAGCCGGGCTTAATGCTGTAATCTGATGACCTGCATCCTCGGCAAACCGATAGCCGTCACCCGTTGAACCAGTGGAAGGATACGACAAACCACCGGTCGTTACGATTGTAACATCTGCCGAACGTTTTCTTCCATCATCGGTCACCACACCCGTACAGCGTTTTTCACCGGTCTGTGGATTTTCCTCCAAAAGCAGTGATTCGACCGTTTTTTTCAAATACACGGTAACCCCTTCCTGCCGCAAAAGATCCGATAAAGTCCGAATCACATCCGATGATTTATCCGAAACAGGAAAAACACGCATTCCGCGCTCTATTTTCGTTTCCAGACCGGCCTTGTGCAGCAAATCCATCATATCCTGATTGGTAAAACCATATAAAGCACTGTACAAAAAGCGAGGATTTGATACAACTTTCGATAAAATCGTTTCCACATCCGCAGCATTTGTAATATTGCAGCGTCCCTTTCCCGTAATATAAATCTTCTTTCCTAATTTTTCATTTTTTTCCAAAAGCGTCACGCGATGCCCTTTTTTGGCCGCCGCATAAGCCGCCAGCATTCCCGCAGCGCCTCCGCCTACCACTATCACCTGTGCCATTTTCATTCCTACCTATTCGTATTATTTTCGTATTGTTCTTACTATTCTGATTCTTCTAAGCGGTTCTTAGCAATCCTTACTGCTCAGATCGTTCTTAGCCTTCTAATCGGTTCTTACGAATCCTTACTGTTTGGATCATTCTTAATATTCTAATCGGTTCTTACGAATCCTTACTGTTTGAATCGTTCTCAGTATTTTGATCAATTCTTACCGATCTCTACTATTCCGATTCTTCTCAGCATTCTGATGGATTTCTAATATTCTTATTTTGCAAACCATTTTCCCTAAACGAGCCGGATTTCCATGCATTTCTTTTATTGCAGCGACTCAGAATCAACTTCGAATCAAGTAAACTCTTCCAAATATTGCTGAAATACACGTATCTCCGTTTCACAATAGCGCAACACTGCCTTTAACAGCAGCTGATCCTGCGGACTGCTTGTCTGCTTCCGATAAAATAACGCCGGACTGCTTGTTTTTGTCTCTGCATTTTGAAGAAAAATCGGTTGTTTTAGCTTTTCCCGAATCTGAGCTAATTTTTCCGCTCCTTGCGCAGAATTTTGATGTAAATGTTCCAACAATTGAGACAAATTATGCAAAAAACTTCCCAATTCCGGATACTGAAAAAAGCAATCCCGATATTCCTGCAAATAAGAAAGTATTTTCCAGGCTTTTGCCAATTGCTTATTTTGCATCGCATCCAAAATCGTCGTTACACCGGTTATCACAACCATCCGAAGACGTTGTGTATTCACCGGATACAGCGCCAGCATTTGCTTTTGATTTACCATTTCTAATAAATTTTTTTCACAGATTCGTACAAGCCAATTTCGATACTGAACTTCCTGCTGCTGCAAACTGTCCTGTACTCTCTGTTTTCGCAAAACATCCTGCGATTCCTGCTGTTGTAAATCGTCCTGCACCCTCTGTTTTCGCAAAACATTCTGCGATTCCTGCTGCTCTAAACTGTCCTGCACGTTTTCCCTCGGTTCCCCTAGCAAAACGCCACAGCAGGCCATGAGTTCTGTTTTGCGGTAGGATTCTTCTGCTTCATAAGCTTCCCACAATTCTGAATTCTCATCCCTTTTAGTCGGCATTTCCTGCCGAAATTCCTGCATTTGCTCGGCATCGGAAAGCAGCTCATACAACAGCATCTGATGATACTGGTGCTGTATATTCCAAAATTCTGCTAAATTTTCGGTATCAAGAGAAAGTGCTTCACGCTCTGCGGTTCGTTTTTTTCGCTTTTCACAAAGTTGCTGCAGCCAAATAGCAGCAGCATTTTTTTGCCTGGCAGCTTCGCTTTCGTAAAAAACAGCGTTTCTCTGCCTGCTGCCAGCTTCGCTTTCGTAAAAACCACCGTTTCTCTGCCTGCTGTCAGCTTCTCTTTCGTAAAAAACACCGTTTCTCTGCCTGCTGTCATAAACACTTTCATAAAAACGATTATTTCGGTTTCCCTTGTCGCGGTCTTCCTGCTCCCCTCTGCCGTCATCTTCTTGTTCATAAAATAAACGAGCTCGTTTTCCTTCTTTTAGTTCCTGCAAAATTCGATCAGCATGGAATACAACTCCCATCGGACGTTTTTGCGGCATCATTTCAATCGGGGTGCAAACTTGAAAATTATATTTGGAAATATCTGCAAGATAAGTAATATAGGGATAGTGACGACCATGAAAGATCAAGGCTTCCCCACGTTCTTTATCCAGCCGCTGAAGACGGGACGGTGTAATCAGAGGACGCAGCTGATTGCGATTATCCAGCAAATTACCGCACCGTTTGCTGATTTCCTCCAGACAGTGATATTCCTTTGAATTCAAATAAACCCAGTTTTCACAATTGCTGCTGATCGTATCGGCATCGTGTCCGTATTTACTTTCCAGCTGATTCATGCTTTGAATGACCAGATGAAAACGAATATTACGGCTTCTGGCAGCTGAAATCATATTGGGCATATCGGGAATTGCCGGTAAATTGGCAAATTCGTCCAGCATAAAATTGACCCGAATCGGCAGTGCCATCGTCTCCTCTTTATGCGCCTCTCCGATCAGCATTTCATAGCATTGTTTTGTGAAAATGGAAACCAAAAAATGATACGTGCTTTTTTCATCGGGAATCACCAAATAGACAGCGGTTTTCTTTCTGCCGAAACTGCGCATATCAAACGTACTGTCTGCCATCATTCGAAGCAGACCTTCCTGCGTGTTAAATACCCGCAGCGCACTGTGTACGACACTCATGATCGAACTCTGCGTTTTTTCCGCATCGACACAAACCCCTGCGTAATTCATTGCCGCGATTGAATCCGGATTCATATACTCCAAAAGCTGATACAGGACATTTTCGGATTTAGCACGTCCATAATCCAGACAAAGCCTGCTCAGACTGTGCATATGAATTTCTTCCTTTTTCCCTGTCTCAAACAACAGCAAAATATTTGCCAAAATCAAAGACTGTGCCATCTGCGTCCAAAAACGTTCCTGACTGCTGTCTGCGGATGTCAGCGTCATCACAAAATCGTTCAGTAACGACATGGCCTGATCTTTCTGTCCCTGCTGATACAATTCATAGGGAATTAACAGCGGATTCCACATGTCTCCTCTGTTGACATCACGAAAATTCAAGATCACAACCTGATATCCCTGCTCTTTTACGAAACCGGAGGTCATTTTCAAAAGCTCGCCCTTGGGGTCGGTCGCAATAAACGACTCTCCCGCATTCGCCATAATTCCGATCATTGGCATACAAAGCAAACGGCTTTTCCCAGATCCTGTAGAACCCAAAATCATACTATGATGATCCATTCCGTCTACATAAACCGTTTTTCCATCACTTTTTAAAATCAATCCCGCCGCTGTAAAAGGCGGTTTTTCAATCGCTATCTTAAAAGAAGACAACGGAGACATCATTTCTTCATCCGTTGCCCAACGAGTATCCTGCGGATACTCCAAATATTTTTCTATTTTTGACATGATCTTATACTTTCTTCTGTACTTACAGCTGCCACTTTACATCTATAAGGAAAATCCTGCAGAACGCAATTTTTGCTTTCGGTCATAACGCTGTTCATAACGGCTGACAAACTTTCCATCTGCCAAAAAATTTTGCAGGACTTCCGCATGAATCGTATGCGAACTGACCTTTTCGCCGCAATAATAGGTATAAACAATTTCCTGCACCATAAATTCTAATGTTTTATAGCCGTCAAAGCCTTCTAAATTCCGCAGAACGCGCAGCGTATCCAACAAAATTTCCCCAGCTTCTGCCGAAAGACAACAATGATAACGCTCTAATTTCATTTCCATAAAGGCAAACATTTCTTCTGCCTGCGGCATCTCGATCGTAATCGTATGTACCCGAAGATACAAAGAAAGCATATTTTCCAGCTTTTCCAGATAATTTGAATCCGGCCAGGCAATCAAAATCAACAGCAAGCTTCGATTATGTTCGGATAAAAATTCCAAAAATTCTATAAAATGCGGATTATCCAGATGCGGTAGCCAGTCACTTACATCAATCGCCAGAATTCCCTTAAATTCATTATGATATCCAGAGCTGGCAGACAGGTATTTGACCAGATTTTCCAACTCCGTAAAAGTCTCACTCTCCTCGCAGTATTTCAAGGTAAATTCAATAACCTTTTCCATCCCGTTAAATGGCATGATCTGCGCAGCATCCAAATAGCCTGCCAACAGCTGAAGCATCTCCGATTTACCAGTCCCCGAACGGGAAATCCATAAATACTCTGGCAGCAAAACAGGTTCATCTGCTGGAAAATTTCCAATATTAATCCGAAGCAGCTCCCATTTTTTCACCAGTTCCTTCACCGGCTCCATCCCCCAGCATTCCATAATCTGCTCGTAATACCGCTGTATGATCAATTCTCTATTTTCTTCATTTCTTATCAAATTATACATTTTAAATTCTATAATCGATTTCTAAATTATACACTAAATTTATCATAAGTATCTTTTTATGCTATAAATGAGCAAATTTAAAATAATGTACAAAGATGTCTTTCCGTTACAAACATTTAAGGGATTACAGCTGAAAAAATCTTTGTACAGCAGATAAATCTGGTTGAGTTTTGTGCGATTTTTGCCATTTGATCATTTATAGTTTTTATGTTTTATTCATTCTTTTAGATTCAATTCGCTTTTTTTAATGCGATTCGATCTTTTTACGTTTTATCCACGCAAAAATTCTAATACTTTCGGCGCGGCGATCAAAAACCAGCAAGCATAACGCTCCGGATGCTGTTCCATATCTTCTTCTAACCAATCAAAATCTACCCATTTTACTTCTTCGATCTCGGTTTCATCAAAGGCCACTTCGCCATCGTAACTTCCGACAAATACATGATCCAATTCATATTCATACATATTGTTCGAAAATTTCATATAATACGTAAAATGGCACAATTCCCGGCAAGGTGCCTGCACACCCAGTTCTTCTTCCAATCTGCGTTCCACGGCTTCTTCTAAAGATTCATCCTTTCTCGGATGCGAACAACAGGAATTCGCCCAAAGTCCACCAGAATGATATTTTTCCAAATGCCGCTTCTGGATCAACATCCGATTATCATCGACCAAAAATACAGAAAACGCCCGGTGGAGCAATCCCTTTCGATGCACTTCTTCTTTCGTAGCATACCCTACTTCTTTATCATATATATCGACCTTGATCAGCTGGTCTTCCATCACCTTATCATCCTCCATTCCCATGTAAAACATGAGTTTCTATTCCATCTGCACCGCACAAAAATGGCGGTATCGCGGTATTTCTCTTTTTTTACACCACGATTATAATATATTGTATGGGCAAAATCAAGAACGACGTACCGCATAAACATTTCAGAGCTTTCCCAAAAATTCCCTTGCATTTTCCAAAGTTTTTCTAAAAATCCCCCCAAAGCGTTCCCAAAACTTTCTAAAATCCCCCAAAGCGTTCCCAAAACTTTCTAAAAACTTTTCCTGGAAAATCTACGGAAACCTTCTCCTAAAGTTTCCAGAAAGACAGTCAGCTCTGGCGATATCCACCAGAGCTGACCCCTTTCAATGATTCTGTTGTGAAGATCTGTTCTTACCAGGTTCCAATGCTAAAAACAGATTCGCTCCGATCGCTTGCTCGACCGATGCCGGCTGCCTCACACAGCCTATACTTGCTTGATTCTGTTAAATGTCCATTCTGACAGCAGCCACTCCGTCAAAACAAACTCCTGCGAAATGATTCTGGAGGCTTTTACTCTCAAAAATTCACCCAAAAAAGAGTAAAGCTTCGTGCCTTTTAAAATTTTCAGGTTTTTCCGCACCGGCCGCTCCATACAGCCAAATTTTATAGTGATGCGTGAAAACACGCGAACTCCCACGGTCTGCTCCGCCATTTCAAATAACGAAGCAGACACACAGCGAAAAGTAATATTGGAGATTTTCCCCGGCCGAATCACCAATCCAAGGGAATTTTTGCCAAAACAAGCAACCATTGGCATTTGACCTCTCCTGCGGTCAAGCTTTATAGTCATACGTCATCCAGACGTGAACTACCGTGGCCGCCCTGTGCAGAACGCCCACACAAGGCAAACCTTTTTGCGAAAAATCATGCGTGAAGATCTTTTGTTTCGGATTCAATTGCCCCGAAAATCCGAAATTTAAGGTTTCGTCAACTCATTTCCATTGACTGGCTGCTCCACCCAGCCCATTTGATTTATAGTTATGCGCCGCGAGGACGCGAACTATCGTGATCACTCTGTGCAAAATCTGCACAGAGCCGATCGTTTGTTGTATTTGTGACGTCTTGGGGAGACGGTAGCACATAAAATCATTGCGGTAACAATCCGCTGATCAACTCGTAAGGGAACAATTAAAATTCCACTTCCCCAGTCTGATTACTACGAGTTTGTGTTTTTCCATTATCGGTAATATAGTGTGTACATTTCAGACGATAGGTTCGTCCCACCACACCTGTAGTTGTAAATGAACCAACATATAAAGAATCATTTGTTCTATATCTTTCATCCAAAGTGACTAATGTTTTCCAAACTCCTAAGGAAGTTTTATACTGCAATTTCAAATTTTTAATTCCAATTTTATCAACCACATAATCGTAGGAAGTCGAATAATTTCCGCCTAATTTCGTTCCGGAACATCCTAAGCGAACAATCCCCAAAATACTGGCCGCTCGTTCTTCACTTGATGTGGTATTTTCCATATATGTATCCCACTGATCCAGCGCAGCTCCTTCTTCAAAGGCATTCTGTTCTACACTATTCGCTTCGATTTCATCTTCTGCTGCACTCTCTGCCGCAGATACATTCATACTCATGCAAAACATCATGATCATCAAACAAACACTGAGTTTATTCCATTTTCTTTTCATATCGTCTCATTCCTTCCACAATATCTGCTAAAACTTGTTTTTCATTCGACGATGCATCAATCAAATACCAATAGCCATTGCTTTCAAAACCGACCAGCAGTCCTTCACCTTCCTGGTAATAGGTTACCTTCATATTTCCCACATAATCATCTTCCGCTGTATCAAATTCAAAATTTCCAGCAACACCGGCATTATCACTAGTAATATTTTGATACATCCAAATCTGCAAATTCCAATCTTGTATACCTCGACAGTGATATTCGAATACAATACCTGCAAACACATCTTCACTGTTTAAAGTAATTCTCTTTAGTTCTACTTCATCCGGCAAGCATGTACATATCAAAAAATCTTCTTTAAAATACTCGGCAAATTCATCCATAGAAGTAAATTCTTCTACCGATTCTTCCGTAAAATTTGTCGATTCACTTTCCGCCTCTTCTTCACTCGGTCGGATTTCCAGCTGATTCACCTGTCGGCTCATCATATGGAACAGTCTGTCGTCCATAACAGCCTTTGTGGTTACATCAGCGGTCAAAAGAATCAACAGGAAAACAGCGGCGGCTTTTAATCCCTTCCGACAATAGAGTTCCATGTGATTTTTTCGAATCTCTTTCCGGTGCATCTGACGGAATGTTTTTTCAAATCTATTTTGAGCTTCCAACACTTCTTGCATGTCTGTAGGATTCTCCATTTCCAGAAGCCCTACCAGATGGTCGATTTTATCTGCGGAAAATTCTGCTTCCCTTTCCTGAAAGGTTTGTGCAAATAATTCTTTCTGGATTTCTTTCTGAAACATTTTCTCTTTCATCTTATTTTGATTCTCATTTTTCATTTGCATTTTTTTACCCCTCTACTTATATATCCGGAAAACAGGGGTAAAAGTAACGCAAAGAGTCCGAAAATCTTATACAAATATTTTTTGGTATTTCTTATATTTTTTAGTTCTTTTTACTTTTTCGTCTCTTTTTCGCCTTTTTATCGAACATATTTTTGTTTAAAAGTCATGCATTTCCACCATTTTTATTTATTTTTGCTAATATTCACTCTTATTCACCTCTTAATTTCATTCACTTTTTTCTTCCAATTTTTTCCAATTTTTCTGTATTTTTTCCAGTTTTTCGTTCCTTCACTGATTTTTTTCATTTTTTCGTTACCAAACTGTGATAATATTTTTTTATTTTTGATAACTTTTTATTATTTTTTCAATTTTTCCAAGCGGTCTTTCCACTGACAAATCCCCTTCCCAGACTGCACATTTTTACAGGGATCGCCAACTTTTTTAGAGCAAAGCATTTCGTTTCTGATAGACAAAAAGGGCTTTGACTGTTTCCAGCCAAAGCCCTAATTCCTAATTGGATTGCTTCCAAATCGATTCAATACAATTCGATTCAGTCCATTTCATTTTATCCCTCGTTTTTGAAATCTTTAAACGATAAAATTCCGAAACACCATGGAATCCTAAAATACAATTAAATTCTTAAACACGATTAAATTTCAAAACAGATTAAATTCCGAAATACAATGAAATCCCAAAACATGATAAAACTCTAAAACACAATGGAATCCTAAAACGTGATAAAATCCTGAAAACGGATAAACCAATCGTGTTTAAAAATACCGCAGATAGATCATAGCTAATGAAATAGCAATGACGATCATGGATGCCGGTACCATCGCTTTGCAATATTTTCCCCATCCGATTTCATAGCCTTCTTTCGAAGCAACTGCAATACCGACTACGTTTGCAGAAGCACCGATCGGCGTTGCGCTGCCGCCGATATCAGTTCCCATTGCCAGTGCCCAGGCAAGTGTGGAGATTTCGATGCCATTCATTGCGGCAAGGCTTTTTACAACGGGAATCATCGTAGCGGCAAAGGGAATATTGTCCACAAATGCGCTGGCTACTGCGGAAAGAATGATAATAATCGCAATCATTACTTTTACATTACCACCGCTGACACTTTCAATCAAGCCTGCCAGCAATTCCAATGTACCGGTTTGTTCCAGTCCACCTACGACGATAAAAAGTCCAATAAAGAACAGCAAGGTTTTGTAATCTATATTTTTCAACAGAGTTGCTGCTGTTTTTCCTGCTGCCAATAACGTCACAACGGAAATAAAAACGCCGATCGTGGCAACAGTCAAACCGGTCTGTGCATGTGTGACTAAAAGGACCACTGCACATAAAAAGATCGCACAGCTAATTCCAAAGGCACGTTTGTCCTGAATCATAGCATTTACATCTGGATGATCGGACCAAGAAGCGGATGCACCCGCCTGATCGCCGCTTTTTAATTCTTTTCGGAAAATAAAATAGAAGTAAGCGATCATGACCAGCAGTGAAATTCCGGCAATCACACCGGTATTGGTTAAGAAATCCCCAAAAGAATAACCCAGTGAAGTTCCGATAATAATATTCGGCGGATCTCCGCACATTGTTGCTGAACCACCGAGATTCGCACAGAAAATTTCAGATAAAATCATCGGAACCGGGTTGAATTTCAGCAGCTGCGCCAATTCGATCGTAACGGCTGCTAAAAAGAGAATAACGGTAATGCTGTCAATAAACATCGACAGAACACCGGATAAAATCATAAAGGTAATATAGATGGGAACAACCTGATAGTGAACCATTCCCGCAATTTTCATACACAGCCAGCGGAAAAATCCTGCTTGTGCCATACCTTCTACCATAATCATCATGCCGGCAACAAAAATAATCGTTGCCCAGTTGATTCCTGTAGAAGATTCAGCAGCTTCGCCTGCCTGATACCAGAAATCCAGATGAAACATGCTGTGTACATTTAACGTATTAATCACTGCATCCAGACTATGCATACTCAGTCCAAATACTAAAAGGAGAGTCATCACACCAGAAACTAATGTAATCACATGACGCTCCCATTTTTCTGTAATAATCAAAATAAACATGACCAAAAAGATCACGGCTGCTAATACTTGTGCAATCATTTTTATTCCTACCGATGCTATTTGAATAGCATCACCTTTCGTATTTTTTTCATGACAAATCAGCCTGCATGCCGCCGACAAATAAACGCAACTTCTTCGTTATTTCTCTAGTTTGAATCGATCAAAGCGGAAACATGCCTGCCATTTTTTAGAATCTGTATAATGATTTAGAGCCAAGCATTTCGAAAGTTGACTCTGAACCGTTACAAATCTGTATTTCTTTCTTGCGTGAACTCCATCGGCAATTGAATAACCGAGGATTCCCGCGTTCTTGCCTAACTATTAACAACCAATAGGAACTTCTTCTCCGTCACTTTTATGGATGTACATAATGATATTCCAAACCCATAGCAACGAGCGGCCAAATCGCAGGAAGGAGATTGTGAACGCTAAAATTGGCAGCAGCAGCATACAAAAAACACTATCCGTAAACGGAAGTTTCTTAAAACCAATATGAATTTTCTGCTTGCACAAATCTGCTAAAGAGCTTTTATCATCGAAATCGACACGCCAGCTTTCCGGTGAAAAATAATCCGGCAGCTGCGTATAATCACGCCCTCTTCGCAAAGCGGAACGGGTTGTTTCCTGCATCCAGCTGATCGACTCGATGCTGTGCACTCTGCCTAAACCAAATGCAATCAAAATCGCGATCAGAACCAGAAAAATCAATCCCTGCTTTCCCAAATGTTTCACAATCTTCACCCCCCTTTCGTAAAATCCTACTCTATATCGCATATGATGGGGTATTCCATCCCAAATATACTCCACGGAATATCATCCACCATTCTTCCCCAAACGTCAATAGTCTTTTTTGACAATATTTATCTGAAATTTTGATTTTTTTTATCAATAATACGAAATCAGGGGATTTCTAAGACTGCAATTCCCCGAAATTTCCTTTTTTTAAATCCCAAAATTCTTTTTTCAAATTCCTTGTAATTCAATCCAATCATTCAGACCTTGATTTTCTGTTCGATATCTGCCACAATAAAAACATTCCCGTCTGAAAATACCAACGAAACAACGGTCTTCTGTTAAAATCAGGAGATTGCTTAGGAATTCAACAAACAAACTGGAGGTAATTTTATGGAACTTCATGAAGCCCTGCAGCAGTTAGAACTTCTGCAGAAAAAACAATATGCTTACGATACGGCATCGTCTTCTTTGTATTTGGACAGCGTAACCACTGCACCCCATGAGACATCTGAGGGACGTGGTGTTGCCTTGTCGATTTTAGCTGGTGAAAGCCAGAAACTGCTGACCGATCCAAAAGTCGACGAACTGCTCAACTTTCTTTCAGAGCATGCAGATGAACTCGATCCTGTCATAAAACGTCAAACAGAAGAATTGCGCCGCCACTATCAGCAGCTGTCCCGTATTCCTGCCGATGAATATATGGAATATACGATTCTGACCAATGAAGCGAGTGATGTTTGGCATAAAGCGAAAGAAACTAGCGATTTTGAACGATTTCGTCCCGTTCTGGAAAAATTGACTGCTTTTAATCAAAAATTTGCAGGCTATTATAATCCTGCCAAAAAACCGTATGATGCGCTGTTAGACGAATACGAACGTGGTGTAGATATGGAATATCTGGATCATTTTTTCCAAGTAATCAAGGAAAATCTGGTTCCGCTGATTCATGAGATCAGCCAGGCAGCCCCGATTCAGGATGATTTCCTGCACCAGACGTATCCAATTGAAAAACAACGTGAATTTTCCGATTATTTAATGGAAGTATTAGGACTTGACCGCGGTCACTGCGGCATCGGTGAAACGGAGCACCCTTTCACCCTGGAATTTAACAATAAAGATGTGCGGATTACCACGCATTATGAAGAACAGGACGTTTCTTCCTCTATGTATTCCGTCATTCATGAAGGCGGACATGCAAAGTACGAACTAGGAATCCGCGATGATCTGCAATATACCTGCCTGACCGGAGGCGTTTCCATGGGAATCCACGAAAGCCAATCCCGTTTTTACGAAAATATCATCGGCCGCTCTCGCCCGTTTATCGCCTATATTTTCCCGAAAATGCAGGAATTATTTCCCGATCAGCTCCAAAATGTAACCGCCGAGCAGATGTATCGGGCTGTAAACAAAGTGCAGCCGTCCCTCATCCGTACAAGTGCCGACGAGCTGACCTATTGTCTTCATGTTTTAATCCGCTATGAAATCGAAAAGCAGCTGATCGGCGGTACGCTGGAAGTCAAGGACATTCCCACGGTATGGAATCAGCTGTATCAAGAATATTTAGGCGTAGAAGTTCCCGATGACCGAAACGGCTGTCTGCAGGATAGTCACTGGTCCGGTGGTTCCTTTGGCTACTTCCCTTCCTACGCACTCGGAAGTGCCTACGGCGCACAGATGCTGCAAAACATGGAAAAAGATCTGGATGTATGGGGCGATGTGGCCAAAGGCGATCTCTCCGGCATTTCCAACTGGCTGCGTGAAAAAATCCACCAGTACGGTCATCTGCTGGAACCAGCTGAAATCATCCAAAATGCCTGCGGAACCTTTGATCCTACTGTTTATACCGATTATTTAACGAAAAAATATCGCGAACTGTATCAGCTTTAATGGATTTCAGACTTGCGGTCCTCCCATCGAACTAAAAAACGGCTCAAAGCTTCGGATAAATCTTCCGATCTGCTTTGAGCCATTCGATTCTTCACCTTGCATCGCTGTGCTTATTGCCTTTGCACACTTCACATTTCTGCGCTCATTGCTAAATTGCTTCCACGCACTTCACGCTGCTCTGCCGGTTTGTTTATTTAATTCTGCTGTGCAGATCCTGTAAGGATCTTACGGGTTCTCCTTCATGCTTCTTCGTAGACTGAATACCGCTGATGGTTGCTTTTGCAGCTGCCATAGTGGTCATGTAAGGAACTTTTTTCTTGATCGCTGCTTTTCTCAAATAACTGTCATCGGCTTTTCCTGCCTGTCCAAGGGGTGTATTGATGATCAGATCAATGTCACCGTTTGTGATCAGATCCAGAATATCCGGTCTTCCTTCTTTCAGTTTATTGACAAGTTCTGCTTCGATACCGTTATCATTCAGCAGCTTACAGGTATTTTTGGAAGCTAAGATACGGAATCCAGCGTCTTTGAAGCCCTGTGCCACTTCTACGACTTCGTCTTTATCCTTATCATTTACTGTAATCAGAACGGTTCCGCTCAACGGCAGTTTGGACTGTGTTGCTTCCTGTGCTTTGTAGAAAGCTTTGCCCCAGTAGTGAGACAGACCCAGTACTTCACCAGTGGAACGCATTTCCGGTCCGAGGATCGGATCTACTTCGGGGAACATATTGAAGGGGAATACCGCTTCTTTTACGCCGTAGTAAGGGATTTCCCGTTCTTTCAGTTCGGAAATCGGTGAAGGTTTGCCAGTCAGTTCTGCGGTAATAACATCAATTGCCAGAGGCACCATGCGAATGTTGCATACCTTGGAAACTAACGGTACGGTTCTGGATGCTCTGGGATTTGCTTCCAGCACGTATACTTTACCGTCTTCGATCGCATACTGCATGTTCATCAGACCCATAACGTGCATTTCTTCTGCGATCTTACGTGTATATTCTTTGATCGTTTTTAAGTTTTCTTCTGAAATATGTCTGGAAGGAATGATACAAGCGGAGTCACCAGAGTGTACACCGGCCAGCTCGATATGTTCCATAACTGCGGGAACAAATGCATGCTCGCCATCGCTGATCGCATCGGCTTCACATTCCATTGCATGATTCAGGAAACGGTCGATCAGAATCGGACGATCAGGTGTTACACCAACAGCTGCTTTCATATATTCTGCCATTGCTTCCGGTCCGTAAACAACTTCCATACCGCGGCCGCCCAATACATAAGAAGGACG
>CAZTHP010000068.1:0-14526 GCA_964613155.1 uncultured Lachnospiraceae bacterium
CTGCTGTCCAATTGGGGCCTGAGCAGTCTGCATGTATATTTGCCCATTGCCGTATTGGGCGGCTTGGTGTGTTGGAATACCTTCTTTGTGGAAAAGCTGGGTGCACAGGGACGGAGATTGCTCAGAAGATTATTGTTTATGATAATCCTCTGCAATGTTTTCGGATATTCTTATCGTATGATAGGCGGAGATACCATGAGCAGCAATATTCTGGAGGTGCGTGGGCTGAATCACAGTGGAGTGAGAGCCGGTATTTTGACTAATTATATGACTGCCCACAGATACAATGTCAATCTGGAGAGTTGGGAAGAGATGATACCGGATGGAAGTACGTTGCTGTACGTGGGCGCATCCCAATTTTCCTATATGATGGGGGACTACACAATAGCAATGCCAAATACTATCAGTACTCCGAGCTATGACGAAAACCTTCTGGCATATTGGGAGCTGAATCCGGAACGTTATCCGGATATCGTGGCAGTGGAAAGCATGTACGGAGAGATTACGGTGGTGGAGCAGGATGGTTTTTTGATGAAATGGCTTGAGGAGGAGTTTAAGGCTTCGGAAATTATCGAATATCCCTATATAACGGTCTATAAAAAATAAATAGAATGCAATTGTAGATATTGTACAAATTGTTTGGAAAAAATATTTAAAATTTTTTCAATTTAACTATTGCAAAAAGGAAAAACTTCGTGTATACTTTATCAAGTAATACGAAATAGCGCTATCGCCAAACGGTAAGGCACCGGACTCTGACTCCGTCATTTCAAGGTTCGAATCCTTGTACCCCTGCTTAGACCTGCACATTGTTGCAGGTTTTTTTGCATTATGGATACTGAAACGCACAGAATTTCGCAAAGTTAATCCAGGATGATCTTTAGGAGGTTGGCAGATGAAGGATTTCAAACGCAGTGGAGCGGAATGGGCAAAGGATCAGGAAGTTCGAATTACGGCATTGATTCAGCTGATTTTTTGTTTTCTTGCCCTTTTTGCAGCAATTCGCCGGGATCTCCACACTAACCAAAAAAGACGCAACAAGAAAGGAAAATGATAAGATGTCAATGGATTTGTTAATTGAAAAAATTGTAAAGATGAAAAACCCTACAGTAGCAGGTCTGGATCCGAAGTTAGAGTATATTCCGCAGTATATTTTAGAAGAATCATTTGCCAGTTCAGAGGATGTACTGGAGGGCGCAGCAAACGCATTATTTACTTTCAATAAAGGTCTGATTGATGCATTATACGATATTGTGCCTGCTGTTAAGCCGCAGGCTGCTTATTATGAGATGTATGGATGGCAGGGTGTGCGCGCACTGGCACAGACGATCGCGTATGCACATGAAAAAGGGATGTACGTGATTACCGACGGTAAGCGTAATGATATTGGTACCACGATGGAAGCTTATGCAGCAGCTCATATTGGCAAGACGCTGGTAAATGGCAATTTGGTGCCTGCTTTTGATGGCGATTGCCTGACTGTGAATGGTTATCTGGGCAGCGATGGAATCAATCCCCTGTTAAAGATGTGCAAAGAATATGACAAAGGAATTTACGTGCTGGTTAAGACTTCCAACCCTTCTTCCGGTGAACTGCAGGATCAGAAGATCGGCGAAAAAACCGTTTATGAAGTGATGGGCGAGATGTGCGAAAAGTGGGGAAGTGAAGTGTTAGGCAAGTATGGCTATTCTGCTGTTGGTGCTGTGGTAGGTGCAACCTATCCTTCTCAGTTAGAAGAACTGCGTGCAAAGATGCCTCATACATTTTTCCTGGTTCCTGGATACGGTGCACAGGGCGGCGGAGCAGAAGATGTTCGTTTTGCATTTGATGAAAGAGGTCTGGGTGCAGTTATCAATTCTTCCAGAGGTATTATGTGTGCGTATAAGAAAAACGGTGCAGAGGAGCATGATTATGCGAAAGCAGCAAGAGAAGAAGCACTTCGTATGAAAGAAGATCTTCTGCGCGTAGTAGGTGATATTCATTTCTAAAGTTGTTATCGTATATTCTGGAAAGGAGCAATTAAAATTTTATGAAACTATTATCAATTGCGATTCCTTGTTATAATTCTGCGGCTTATATGGAAAAGTGTATTAAGTCTCTGTTAAAAGGCGGCGAGGAGGTTGAGATCCTGATCGTCGATGATGGCTCTGTAAAGGATGATACGGCACAGATTGCAGACCGCTATGCAGCCAAATATCCGACGATCGTAAAAGCAATCCATCAGGAGAATGCTGGACACGGTGGTGCAGTAAATACGGGGCTGGCGCATGCGACAGGACTGTATTTTAAAGTGGTAGACAGTGATGACCATGTTGGAACGGAAGCATACCGTAAGATCCTGAATGTGCTGCGTGAGATGGCAGCGCTGAAAAATCCGGTTGATATGGTTCTGGCCAATTATGTTTACGATAAAGTCGATGTGGTACACAAGATGGTGATGCAGTATCGTCGTGTTTTGCCGCAGAACCGTATTTTCACATGGGACGAAATCGGTACGTTTAAACCGGGCAAATATATTTTGATGCATTCCATCATTTACCGCACACAGCTTTTGCGCGAATGTGGATTAAAACTGCCGAAGCATACGTTTTATGTGGACAATATTTTTGCATTCCAACCGTTTAGTGCAGTAAAAACCTTGTATTATGTTGATGTTAATTTTTATCGGTATTATATCGGTAGAGAAGATCAGTCTGTTAATGAGAAGATTATGATCTCCAGAATTGATCAGCAGCTGCGGGTGAATCGGATTATGATCGATTCCTATGCGGAAGCAAAGGAGCAAAATCGGATCAAGAGCAAAAAATTAGATCGCTATCTGCGCAGCTATTTGACGATCATCACCTGTATTAGTTCTGTTTTGGCAATCCGTTCCAAAGAACCGGAGAATTTAAAGAAGAAAGCAGAAATTTGGGCTTATATGAAAAAACGCACCCCCGAAACCTGGAAAAAGATTCGTTTCAGTGTTTTAGGAATTGCGATGAATCTGCCGGGAAAAGCGGGCAGACAGATTGCCAGCATTGGATACAGTGTAGCACAAAAAATTTATGGATTTAATTAAGCGAATCGTATGAAATGTCTTAAAACTCCCTTGCGTTTGCTATGGGGAGTATCAATAGAGCAGGGAATATTGTTCGAATCAGGAAATGGGGCGGCTTGTGGAAGCGGCCCTGTTTTTATAAGAAGCTTAGGAAGCAGGAGAAGAACGATCAAAGGAAGAAGAACAATCAAAGGAAGAAGAACGATTAAAGGAAAAGGAAGAACAAGTCAGAAAAAGTAGGAACGACTATCCGAAGAAAAACTTAACGAGTAAAAAAATTGATAGGAAAAACATAGCGTAGAAAGGAATAAGCCGTTCTATTTCAAGCGGCAGGTGAGGGAAGATGCAATTTCGACCGTGTATTGATATTCATAATGGAAAAGTAAAACAGATTGTAGGGGGAAGTTTGCAGGATTCTGGTGATTTTGCAATCGATAATTTTGTTTCGGAAAAGGATGCTGCGTGGTTTGCAGATTTTTATGCAAAGGATGCGTTAAAAGGCGGGCATATTATTTTGTTGAATCCGGTGACATCGCCTTATTATGAAGCAACTAAGACACAGGCACTTCAGGCACTGGCAGCGTGTCCAGGGAGAATGCAGATCGGGGGCGGAATTACGGCGGAAAATGCCGCAGAATATCTGGATGCGGGGGCATCTCATGTGATCGTAACCAGTTATGTTTTCCAGAATGGGCAGATTCACTGGGAACGTTTGGGGCAACTGCGATCATTGGTGGGGCATGAGCGTTTGGTGCTGGATTTAAGCTGCCGCAAAAAAGACGGATGTTACTATATTGTGACGGATCGGTGGCAAAAATTCACAGAAGTGGCGTTAAGCGAAGCGTTGTTAGAGCAGCTGGCGGCATATTGTGATGAGTTTTTGGTACATGCGGTGGATGTGGAAGGAAAAGCACAGGGAATTGAAACCGAAGTGGTGACATTTCTCGGAAATTGGGGCAAGATTCCGATTACATATGCGGGCGGTGTCTCCAGTTTTTCAGATCTGGAATTATTGAAGAAACTGGGACAGAATCGGATTGATGTTACGATCGGAAGTGCACTGGATTTATTTGGCGGAACGCTTTCTTATCGTAAGGTTTTGGATTTCTTAAAAGAACTGTAAAAAAATTAAAAGAAATTTAGAAATTATAAGAGTGAATTTATGGTAAACTGAACGGAGAGATGAAGACTTCTCATGAAAATAAATGAATAACATCATGTTCAGGGAGGATAGGAAACGTCCATGATTGATATACGAAATGTAAGTAAATGTTTTTCCGACACACTTGCAGTCGATAAAGTTTCTTTTCAGATTAAAGAAGGTGCTGTATTTGGTTTGATCGGGATCAATGGATCAGGAAAGAGTACGCTGCTGCGTTTGATCAGCGGAATTTATCAGGCAGATGAAGGCGTGATTCTGATCGATGATGAGCCGGTTTTTGATAATCTTGCTGCCAAAAAGAAAATCTTTTACATATCGGATGAACAGTATTATCTGGATAATGCTACCTTAGTAGATATTCGGGATTATTATAAAATGGTCTATGAAAATTTTGATTCCAGCCGTTTTGATCGGATGATTCGGGATATCGAATTAAATCCGCAGAAAAAGATTCATACCTATTCAAAGGGGATGCGCAAGCAG
The DNA here is from genome assembly GCA_964613155.1 of uncultured Lachnospiraceae bacterium. Taxonomy (GTDB): domain Bacteria; phylum Bacillota; class Clostridia; order Lachnospirales; family Lachnospiraceae; genus TWA4. The sequence goes on from CAZTHP010000068.1 coordinate 4,686, forward strand.
CTCAGTATGATCGCAGGGATTTGCTCTGGTGCCGTTTATTTGCTGTGCGATGAAACATTTGACGGGCTGGACCCTGTTATGCGACAGATGATCAAGAATCTTTTATCGTATGAATTGACGCATCGTGAATTTGCGCCGGTGATCGCTTCGCATAATATGCGGGAACTCGAAGATATCTGCGATTATGTAGGCGTGCTGTACCGTGGTGGTGTAATCTTGTCGAAGGATGTTCAGGATATGAAGCTGCGGATGCACCGGGCGCAGTGTGTCTTTCGGGAAGAAGGCGATGCGGAAAGAGCATTTGAAGGACTGGATCTGCTTGCGAAGGAGTGCAGAGGTTCGCTGTATACGATCACAGCCCGCGGCAATCGGGAGCATTTGATTTCAGCAATTACGGCAGTGAATCCTTTGTTTTATGAAATCCTGCCATTGACATTAGAAGAAATCTTTATTAGTGAAACGGAGGTAGCCGGATATGATATTAAAAAAATTATCGGTTAGAAAGCGTTTCATGCGCCTGTTATCACAGGAATTTCTCCGAAAGTTATGGGTAGAAGGCGTAACCGCGATTGTACTTTTATTTGCACTGCCGGTGCAGATGGCATTAAAGCTGGGTGCATATCAGGATCGCTTAAATAGTATGCCAAAAGGGATTTTATTTGAATTGCTCATCAAGAATGATCCATTGCTTGGGGCAATCTTTTTATTAAGTGTTTTGATGGCATTAGCAGAATTTAGCTATTTATTCCGACGCGATAAAGTTGATTTTTATCACTCCCTGCCCGTCAGCAGGACGATGCATTTTGCATATCGCTATTTAAATGGGCTGCTTCAATTTCTGATCCCGTATCTTATTTTTTATGCAGCGGCGATCATGGTCGGAATTATGAATGGTGCGCTCGTTGTGGGATATGGGAAGGAACTGGTGGTGACCAGTGTACTGTATCTGTTGTTTTTTTGCGTATTCTATGCTGTTAGTCTGATTGCAGTACAGCTGTCAGGCAGTTATCTGTCTGCGGGGATTGTTTTGGCGATTGTTCATTTTGCTCCGATGTTTTTTTGCTATGTGCTCAATGAGTACGGTTTGCTGTTTTTGCGAACCTATGTGAATACAGAGATTCCTTTGCTGTACGGATATGGAAGTGCCGTAACAATCTGTCGGCAGATTTTGCAGGTGTATGAAAATATGCGCTGTTGGAGTACAGGAATTGTACTGTTATTTACAGCAATGCTCTTGGGACCGCCGCTGATCGCTTATGGATTGTTTTTAAAACGTCCGGCGGAAAAGACCAATTGCGGTTTGGCATATCCAGTGATGGAACCGGTCTTTCGCCTGATCGCAGTTGTCGAAATGGGCTTATTTGCTGGTTTGCTGCTGCGTTCCATTTCCTATGACCAGGATGATAAGTGGTTGTTTTTTGGACTGGCAGCAGGCTGTGTGCTGATGCACTGCATCATGCAGATGGTCATGCAGATGAATTTCCGGGCATTTTTGGAAGGGAAGCTTTCTCTTGTTCTCTGTACACTGGTAACGGTACTGCTAATGGGAACTTTTCGATACGATCTGATGGGATACGATCAGTATATTCCCGATGAAAGCCAGTTGGATTGTGTAGGGATCAGTATTCAGGAACTGGAATATTATCGGAACTATATACAGGAATATACAGATGAAGATCTGGAAAAACGATTTGGTTCGAATTATGAATATTATACGATATTTGACCAGATTTACAGCGAATCCGAACGTTATCGCCTGCTGCAGGAGATGAATTTGAAAAATATCTGGCCGATCTTGGAGATTGTGCAGCATTCTGTAGAAAATCCCAAGTGGAAGGTTTACGATGCGAATGTGACCGTTTGCTTCAAATTGAAAAATGGTCGCTGTATTTTCCGACAGTATCAGATGGATATGGAGAAGGAATGGAAATTATGTGAGAAAATCTTTACGATGGATGATTTCAAAGAGGCGTTATATCCAATCTTAAATCGTGGAGAAGAAAATACTAATATCTGGCTCAATTGCAATTATTCGAATGATAAGGAGAAAATCACTCTTTCGGATACGCGCTTTACGAGTCTTTTGCGAACTTATAAACGAGAACTCAAAGAACTGCAATTGCAGACCTTACGAGAAGAAGTTCCCTTGTTTACATTGGAATTTACCAATCAACAGGATGGATTTTACAATTCCTATCCGGTCTATCCTTATTTCCGGCATACGCTGACGCTGCTGAAAGGCTATGGCTATGAGGTGGAACCTGTTAATGACCTGCTGTATGAACTGCAAATTTCCTATCAAAAGGTGGATACGTATGAAGATGCGGAAGAAGCAGATCAGATGGAAGCGATCAGACAGGAAGCGCAGGTTACCGGAAATAGTGTGAATTTTGGATCGAAAACGATGACGGTTAATGCTGCCAAACAACTTGAACAGCTACGCCCTTATTTAGTGCCGCAGTTATATCGTGCCTTTAATTTAACCTTGAAAGAAGTTGAATCCGATTATTACGTAACGGGATATTTGCGTGATCCGTCCAGCGGCGAAGTCACGATACAGGACTTTTTGATTGAAAAAGGGAAAGTTCCGGACTTTTTAAAGAGACTGGAAGATTCGGAAAGCCCCTGAACGGTAAGTGAAAAGATTTTGCAGAAAAGACAGGAAAAACGACCGTGATTTCTTCTTGTGGCTTCTTCTGGGGATTCGTACTTGACAAGCATAATATTCTGGTTTATGCTGTGCTTTGCAGAATAAAATCACATAGGATTCAGTAAAGAAAAGGAGTGTTTTGTGATGTTAGAAAAAATTAAAGAATTATTAGTTGACCAGTTAGGTGTAGACGATGAAGATGTGACACTGGATGCCTCTTTTAAAGATGATTTAGGTGCAGATTCTCTGGATCTGTTTGAAATGGTTATGAGTTTGGAAGAAGAATACGGCATGGAAGTTCCGGCTGAGGAACTGGAGAATATTGAAACCGTAGGCGATATGATCGAATACATGGAATCAAAAGGAATCGTAGCAGAATAAGCATCAAACCATTGGATTTTATAAAGATGTGCAGAGAGGAAAAGGAATTGCGCAGTAGAAGATACTAGTTGCAATTCCTTTTCTCATTCATTTGATTCTAAAGTATTCGAAAAGACTTTGCAACTGAAAAACATTGTGCTATAATGCGGGATAAGAATAAATACGATACGAATAAGTTGGAGAGGATTTCACATTTATGGTGGATATACATACGCATATACTTCCCTCAGTAGACGATGGTGCACCGGATCGGAATGTAGCGCTGGAGATGGCGGCACAGGCGGTACGAAGCGGTGTGCGGCATTTAGTCATGACACCGCACTGCAATATACCGGAGATGTTTGATAATTATAATGATCAAGATCAGATGCGCCGGCAGATGCAGCGATTTCGTGAGCAGGTTCAGACAGCAGGGATTCCACTGGAATTGTATACGGGGATGGAAGTATTTGGCACAAGAGAAGTGCCGCGCTATTTAGAGGAAGGTCGGCTGCTGACGATTCACGATACTCGTTATTTACTGATTGAATTTGCATTTGTTGGAGAAGAAAAATGGGTGACAGAGATTCTGCATGAGATTCGGAAGCTGGATTATATCCCGATCGTCGCGCATCCGGAGCGGTATTCGTATGTGCAGGAAAATCCAGAGATTGTGGATCGGTGGATTCGGATGGGATGTGGAATCCAGGTTAATAAAGGCAGTATATTGGGTCGATTTGGAAAAATGCCGTATGCGTGCAGCAGATTTTTACTGGAGCAGGGGATGGTCAGCTGTGTGGCCAGTGATGCGCATCACAGTCAATGGCGGACAACCTATCTGGACGAGGTGTATGCTGTTTTAGCAGAACGCTATGGAGAAGATTACAGTGATTTTCTGACACGCCGAAACCCGAAGCGAATTCTGCAAGGGAAGGAATTGCTGTGGCCGATTGCTTAACATAGTAATTTGTAAGGACAAAAGATAGAGAAATTGCTGTGACTGATTGCTTGGCACAGCAGTTTGTAAGGACAAAAGATAGGGAAATTGCTGTGGCTGATTGCTTGGCACAGCAGTTTGTAAGGACAAAAGATAGAGAAATTGCTGTGGCCGATTGCCTAGCACAGCAGTTTGTAAGGGTAAAAATAGAGGAATTGAGGAATGGAAGCATGAGAAAGGAGATGGTTTTTCGATGAAAAAAATTCGGATAGTGATAGTTCTGCTGTTTTTGATCACAGCAGGTGCCTATGGTGGATTGCGGGTTTATCACGAAATGACGGTTGATACGACTTGTCCAGAAATTGTATGTGCCAGTGATACGTTAAAAATCAGCGTAGAAGATGCAGAGGAAAAACTTTTGGAGGGAGTAACGGCTTCGGATGATCGAGATGGCGATCTGACGGGTGAGATTACCGTGGAGAATATCACACCTTTTTTGTCTGATGGAAGTCGGCGGATTACATATGTTGTCTGCGATAATGCCAACAATACCAGCCGCATTGAGCGTACGCTGTTTTACAAGGATTATAAGCCCCCTCGTTTTAACATCGAGCAGAACCTGCGTTTTCCAGCAGGCGAAAAACTGGATATTTTATCGTATTTGACAGCAGAAGATGTACTGGACGGCAATATTACGAATAAGATTCTTTGTACACATGGCGACCTGTATGAAATTCCTTCTATAGGGTTCTATGAACTGTCTTATCAGGTTGCAAATTCAGCAGGCGATATTGCTGAGCTTGAAGTCAATGTAGAAATTTATAATCCGGAAGAAGCCAATTTCATCCCGGAGATTCATCTGAGTGATTACATTCTTTATATAAAGAAAGGAAAGTTGTTGAATCCTTATCAATACTTAGAAGATGTTACGATTGGCGGCAGAGTTTATGAGATCTCGACTGGTTCAGAAGAAAAGTCTGCAGTAAAGGGGGCCAAAATCGCGGGATTGTATGGAAACTTATCCAATCAGGAGCCGGGAAGTGAGACGGTCGAAACGTTGTTTTATAATGATATAGCGATTGAAAGTTCGGTGGATACGGAAAAGGTTGGAAGCTATAAAGTTGAGTATACAGCTGTAACGGCTGATGGCTATGTTGGAACTGCAACGTTATCCGTGCAGGTGTACGAATAGAAACGTATGAATAAAAGGTAAGGAAAAAAGGTACATATAAAAGGGTCACATAAAAAGTACGAATAAAAGGTATGAAAAAAGTACGGATAAAAAGGTACATATAAAAGGGTCACATAAAAAGGTGCAAAGAGAAAGGGGAAATTTTGGAGCGATATTCGAGTGAGGTTTCCGAAAAAGTCGATCAGGATTTTTTGGGAAATATAGATTATTTTACACTAATAAAGGATCTGCTGAAAAACTGGTGGATCATTTTGCTGGCAGGTGCAGCTGCGTATCTGGCAGTCAGCTGTTTGCCGTATCTGGGCTATCATCCGATGTATACGGCATCTTCTACCATGCTGGTAACCGGTACTGCGCGGAGCAACGATAGTTTCAGCGTTTATGCAAGTAAGGCGCAGACTTTTGCAGATGTTTTAACGGATGAATATCTTTTGCAGGAAGTGGCAGAGGAGATGGGACTGCGGAAATTAGGTGCAGAGGTTCAGGCGAATGTAATATCGGAAACCAATCTGGTTGAAATTCAGGTGCGTTCCGAAAAGCCGACGACCTCGTATCGAGTGCTGAATGGAATTTTGGAACATTATCTGGATATTTCGCAGATGCTTTTGCCGGGCTATATTCTGGAAACGCTGGTTCCGCCTTCCTATCCTTCTGCGCCGGATAATGGCTACGTTGTCGATCAGTTGCGGACGCGCAGCAGCCTGATCGCGATGGCAGTTACGGCGGCAATTATTTTGGCCTATTCGTATTTTTACGATAGTGTCCGCCGGGAAAAAGATGTGGAGCAGAAGCTGGATACACATTTGCTGGCAGCAATCTACCATGAACAGAAGAATAAGACACTGCGCCGCAAGCTTTCTTTGCGAAAGCGCAAAACCTCTCTTTTGATGGATGCGCCGGTGGCAAGCTTTGGTTTTGTAGAAACGTACCGCCGGCTGCGGGAAAAAATACGGACACGCTGTACGCGCAGCGGCAAGAAGATCATTCTGGTAACAAGTATGCTGGAAAATGAAGGAAAATCAACCGTAGCGGCAAATCTTGCTTTGGCATTATCCGGTGTTTCACAAAAGGTTCTTTTGCTGGATGCGGATTTACGAAAACCGGCACAATATAAGATTTTTCAGTGCAAAGAGCAGGTAAAAGGCAGTCTCAGCGGCTTTTTGCAAGGAAAAGATGCATTGGAAGATTGCTTGTTCTGGAATGAAGAACATGGTATTTACATGATGTGTGATAAAAACTATCACAAAGATTCCAGTGAGATTATTTCAACAGAGCGGATGAAACAGTTGCTTGCCCTTTTAGGGGAGCGGATGGAGTATATTATTTTGGATACACCGCCGATGGAACTGGTAGCCGATGCGGAGGCACTGGCACAGTATGCCGATTATTCTCTCCTGGTTTTAAGTCCGGATCGCGCTCCAACAAAGGCTGTGAATGACTGTATTGACCGCTTAAATGACTGTCATGCGAAATTATTGGGCTGCATTTTGAATAATATTTACACACTTTCCCTTCTGTTCCAGCAGGTGTTCGGTATGAATTTAGCAGGCGTGCTGATGCCGGGGGCTGGAAAATCTGATGGCTATGCGTATCGCTATGGATATGGATACGGAAGTAAGGAAGGCTACGGCTATGGTGCTTCTTCGAAAGACTCCGAATCCGTAACATCCAAATCCGGGAAATCGAAATCGGAAAAATCGAAGAAGAATCGAAAGAATGCAAGTGGTCTGTACCGAGAACTCGTATCAGGAGAAGATTTCTTTGCAGGAGCGTGCGAAAATAAAAATGGATTGTCGGAACCTGTGGCTTTGCAAGCTGATGGAGATTCTGATTCGTATACAGGAGAGGAGGTGTAAGAAATGGAAGAAAAAATTGATCTGTTTAAGCTGCTTTCCGATATGTGGAAGGCGGTAAAAGCGGGCTGGTGGCTTCCGTTTCTTCTGGCATTAGCCGTAGGTGGTTATCAGTATTTGCGCTGCGACCGCAGTTATACGCCTTATTATGAAACATCGGCAACTGTATTTGTCAATCTGGCAGGCGATGATAGTGCCAGCAACAGCTATCAGAATTATCTGACGGCCAATCAAATGGTAACGTTATTTCCGTATTTGCTGCAGAATGGTGTGCTGACCGATGCAATTCAGGCGCAGATGAATCTGGAAGAAGGCGAATCTTTGCCGGGAAGTATATCGTTGGAAGTAAATTCCTCGACCAATTTGCTGACTTTTCGGGTAAACGGTTCCGATCCGGAGCAGATTTATGCACTGTTACAGGCGGTGATCAAAGTACTGCCTGATACGCTGAACTACATTGCCGGGCCTACGGAGTTTCAGATGTTTAAAGACATGGGAGTTCCTTCTGAACCAGCCAATTCACCGCCCTCAGAGTGGGAATTTCTCCGATATGCAGTGGGTTATGCAGCAAAAGTATTTGCAGTAGTGCTGGTATTGCTGGCACTTTACGGTTTGACGATCCGGACGATTTCCAATGCGGATGAGGTGAAGCAGTATCTGAATGCACCGAATTTAGGGGTTCTTCCGTCTGTTTCCTTTAAAAAACGCAGCAACCGTCAGAAAAATCAGCTAACACTGGATAATCCTCGCGTACCGTTTGAATTTGGAGAATCCCTTCGTATGGTACGCAACCGGCTGGAACGCATTGCAGAAGAAAAAGAGAGTCGTGTTCTGGTTGTAACCAGTACGATTCCAGGAGAAGGAAAAAGTACTACGGCAGTCAACCTGGCAATGGCTCTTGCCCAAAAAGGGAAAAAAGTGCTGTTGGTCGATGGCGATCTGCGCAAGCCCTCGGTGGCTAATATTTTGCAGATTTCCTCTGCAGAAAAAGGCCTTCATGAAGTTCTGGAAGGAAAAATTTCGGTTGAAAAAGCGGTTACTGCACTGCCGGAGCTGGGCTTATACGTTCTGTTAGCCGGAGAGAAGACGAATCGCTCAACCGATTTGCTTTCCTCTAAAAAGATGCAGCAGCTTTTGAGTCAGCTGCGCGGTTATGCCGATTATATTATTGTAGACACACCGCCTGTTTTTGTACTGGGTGATTCAATGGCGCTGGGAAAATATGCGGACGGCTGTATTTATATTGTACGCCGTGAGCGGGCAAGACGGCACCAGATATTAGAAGGATTTACGCAGATGGCAGAAAACGGCTGCCCGATCTTAGGCACAATCCTCAACGATGATGGAAATGGCGGTTCGGGAAGTCTTTATGGACGTTATGGTAAATACGGTAAATACGGCGGCTATGGAAAATATGGGAAATATGGCGGCTACCGTTCCTATGGTTATGGAGGAAGTAAAAATTCTTAGGATAGAAAGCGAGAATCTTCGGTTATTCAATTGCCGATGTACTTCACTGGCATGAAGCTTTCAAAAGTAAGATGTTCAGAAGTAAGATGTTCAGAAAGAAATCAAACATCATAATAAGTGTAAAGTTTTAAGGCAAGAGAAACTTCCAGAAGAAAAAGAAAGTCTTGACAGAAGTGAAATTTTTTGGAAACCAGGAGTTATAAAATCAGTGAACTTTCCAGAAGAAGAAAGTCTTGACTGAAGTGAAGCTTTTGGAAAATCAGGAAGTTATAAAATAAGTAAAACTTCTAAAAAAGAGATTTTTGATGTGAGGGAATCGTTAGACAAATGAGAAAATGATAAGGAAAATGAGGAAACAGTAAAGAATTATAGGAAACAGCAAAGAGAGTAGAAGGTGGCTGTATGACGAAAATGATTAAGAAACTCTATGAAAACCCTGTAAAACTAAGCCGGATGGTGATTCTAATCTTATTGGACATTCTCTGCGTGATGATTTCCGGGTATTTGGCATTGTTTATACGATTTGAATTTCAAACGATCGAACCGATTTTTTTGAAATCCTTTATTGCGTATTCGCCAATTCAGATTGTAACAATCGTCGTGTTGTATTGGTTTTTCCATATTTATCACAGTCTTTGGGAATATGCTGGTTATCGGGAATGTTTGAATATCGTCTGGGCCTGCATGATCGGCAGTTTACTTCAGTTAATTGGGGTTCACCTGTTAGATTTGCCCGTTCCCAGAAGTTATTATATTATGTCCGGCAGTATTTTGGCGGCGATGACGATCGCTTCCCGTGTGGGCTATCGTATGCTGCGGATGATTTTGCAAAAAAAGCTTGCACAGGCGCAGATTCCGTTAGAAGATATGAGCTTGAAACGCATTATGATCGTTGGAGGCGGTCAGGCGGGGATTATGCTGATCAAGGAAATCCGAAACAGTGGGTTTCTAAAAAGAAAAGTAATCTGTGCCATTGATGACGATCCACTGAAATATGATCGCTACATACAAGGAGTCCGGGTAGTAGGAAATCGCAACCAGATTCCAGAAATGGCAGAAAAATACCAGATTGATCAGATTATCATTGCAATCCCTTCGGCAAAACGGGAAGAAATTCGCAAGATTTTGGAAATTTGTCAGAAAACCTCTTGTGAGCTGCTGACACTTCCCGGTCTTTATCAGATCATAAAAGGAGAAGTTACGATTTCGCAGCTTCGGAAAGTACAGATTGAAGATTTGCTGGGGAGAGAACCGGTGGAACTGGATCTGGAGTCGATCATGGATTATGTAGACGGAAAAACGATTCTCGTAACCGGCGGAGGCGGCTCCATCGGCAGCGAGCTGTGCCGTCAGCTGGCTGCACATCCAATCAAACGTCT
>CAZTHP010000069.1:0-11903 GCA_964613155.1 uncultured Lachnospiraceae bacterium
TGGGAAAATGAAGCTGGGAAAGCAGCAGAGAAAACGAAGCTGAAAAAAACTGTGGGGGAAACGAAGCTGAAAAAGCAGTAGAGAAAACGAAGCTGAAAAAAACGTGGGAAAATGAAGCTGGGAAAACTGCTGTGAAAAATGAGAAAAATAAGAGAGGGAGATTGGGGTATGAGTGAGGAACTGGTAACAGAAGGAGAGAATAAGACGAATTCTTTATGGAAAGGGGCATGTTTTACGGTTTTAGGAGGAATTTTATGGGGATTTTCCGGAACCTGCGGACAGTTTTTGATGCAGGAGAAGGGATTGACTTCCAATTGGATCGTACCCTGGCGTTTGTTATTCGCTGGTTGTTTTTTGCTGTTCATCTGCATTATTCGAATGGGAAAAGGAATCTTTGAAATTTGGAAGCAGGATGCAGGCAGTATTATTGTTTTTGGGATTTTGGGAATGAGTATGTGCCAATATACATATTTTACAGCAATTTCTGCTTCGAATGCGGGAACGGCAACGGTACTGCAATATCTGGGACCGGTCATGATCATGGTTTTGTTTTCGGTGCGGGATCGACGTTTACCGAAGCCACTCGAATTGACAGCACTGCTGCTGGCGGTGTTAGGGACTTTTTTGTTGGCTACACATGGAAATCCGAGAAGTATGGTTTTATCAAAAGAAGCGTTGTTTTGGGGGTTGTTAGCAGCGGCGGCACTTGTAATTTACACGGTACAGCCCGCTAAAATGCTGGAAAAGTACGGAGCACAGCTGGTATCTGCTTGGGGAATGTTGATCGGCGGTGTGATGCTGATGGGAATTTTCCGTCCCTGGTCAATTCCGGTGAAAGTGGATGTGCAGGTTGTTTCCGGAATGGCAACGATTATTCTTTTTGGTACGGTCACTTCTTTTTCACTATATCTGGAAGGTGTTCGTCTGGTAGGTGCTCAAAAAGGTAGTCTCTTTGCGTCAGTAGAACCAGTTGCTGCTACTATTTTTTCTGTAATTTGGATGAAAGTAGCATTTGGAGCAGTGGATATTTTGGGATTTGCGTGTATTATTTCCACAATTTTTCTGCTTGCTGTGGATAAAGAAAAGAAGTAAGGCTTTATTGAGAAATCGTGATGAAGTAAGGTTTTATTGGGAAATTGGGATGAAGTAAGACTTTATTGGGAATTGGGATAATTTAAGAAACTTGGAGATATTATGAGAACGATAGTGGATAAAAAATGGATAAAGCGGCGAAAGCGAGTTTTTGAAATACTGGAAGTAGGAGCGGATTATGATTACGCCAGTCGAGCCTACGATGTTGCCAATGCATGTTCTATTGTTTTAAATCTGGTGGTCAGCATTATGTATACCTTCAGCAATATGCGAGCGCATTATGGGGAAGTGCTGCTGATGATCGAACGTATTACAGTGGCATTTTTCTGTGTGGATTACATATTGCGTATTTGGACGGCGCGGTTTTTATATCCGCACGACTCAGAAGTGCGGGCAGTCTGGAAGTATAGTACTTCTTTTACCGGAATTGTCGATATGCTTTCCTTTTTACCGTATTATCTGCCATTTTTCTTTCCGATGGGAAGTGTTGCGTTTCGAATGATTCGAATCGTGCGTATTTTCCGCTTGTTTCGAATTGATGCCTATTATGATTCGCTGCACGTAATCACTGAGGTTATCCGCGGAAAGCGTCAGCAGCTGATTTCCTCGGTATTTATTATTTTAGTCTTGATGCTGGCTTCTAGTTTATGTATGTACAGTTTGGAGCATGAAGCCCAGCCGGAAATCTTTACCAGTGCTTTTTCAGGCATCTGGTGGGCTGCATCGACTCTTTTAACGGTAGGATATGGTGATATTTATCCCGTTACGACATTAGGAAAAATATTTGGAATTTCCATTGCCTTTCTGGGAGTTGGCATCGTGGCAATTCCGACTGGTATTATTTCAGCTGGATTTGTAGATCAATATTCGAATATCAAAAGGAGACTGGAATATGGTTACGAAGCCGATATGAATTTTATTAAGGTTCAGGTAAAAGAAACCGATCGCTGGGCGGGAAAATCAATCGCGCAGCTGCAGCTGCCAGCCAGTGTGATCATCGCCGTCATTAAGCGGGAAGACAAGATCATTATTCCACGCGGAAATGTTGTCCTGCAGGTCGGAGATACCGTTGTAATCGGGGCGGCACCATTTAACGATGAGCATGAGCAGATTCATTTAAAGGAAATGGTTCTGCGTAAACATCATCCCTGGACCGGAATGCGGATTCGGGATCTGGATATTTCCCGACAGTCCGTTATTGTATTAGTAAAGCGAAACAAAAAAGCGTTGATCCCCAATGGAAATATGGTTTTAAATGAGGGGGATAATGTTTTCTTGTATACACAGAGGCATTTCTCAGATGCCAGTGACATTGAAATATAAGGAGTTTTCGTGTGAAAGAAAGCAGTGCTTTCCTCACGAGTTGAGCCGTCAACGGAAAGGCGGCGGAATGGAGATTAGTATGAAAAAGAAAATTGAAGTAATGGATTATGCAGCCGATATTACCAAAGCGCTGAAGAAGGGAATCTTATTGACCACGAAACAGGGCGAGCAGGTGAATACCATGTCAATTGCCTGGGGCATGTTAGGGATACAGTGGAATAAGCCGATTTTTATTGCAGTTGTAAGAGAAAGCCGTTTCACCAAAAATATTTTGGAGCAGAATGGAGAATTTACAATTAATATTCCCGGTCAGGATTTTGACCAGAAGATCATTGGATACTGTGGAAGCCGCTCCGGTCGGGATGTGGATAAAATTCAGGAGATGAATCTGACATTGGAAGAACCGCTTTCGATTTCAGTTCCTGGAATCCGTCAGCTGCCGCTGACCTTGGAGTGTAAGGTACTTTATAAGCAAAAACAGGATCTGAATGCAATTCCGGAGGAACTTTTGGAGCGATTTTATCCGAAAGAGGAAGCATATCAGGCATTTGAAGGCGGCCGCGATTATCATATTGCGTACTATGGAGAAATCGTAGAAGCATATATCATTTGCGACTAGGTAAACGGTGTTTGAAAAATAATTTGCTAGAAGCCGTGAAATAAGTGACTTCCTTGCTTGTTCCTTTCATGTTAATAGGATGCTTTCCTACTAACATGAAAGGAAATTCAAAGTCCTTTTCAGGTACGAAACAAAAAACTGTCATCACAGATTGTGGTTACATTTTCCTAGCTGCCAGAAAGCCACCGCACTTGCAGCGGCTACATTTAAAGAATCTACTCCATGTGACATAGGAATCCGAACTGTGTAATCACAGTCTGCGATTGTATCGACAGCCAGCCCATCGCCTTCGGTGCCCAGTACGATCGCAAGTTTTTCTTCGTTTAAAAGCTGGGGATCGTCGATGGAAATGGAATCGTCACTTAATGCCATAGCAGCTGTTTTAAAGCCCAGCTGCTGCAGGTGTTGGATTCCGGGCTGCGGCCATTGAGACAGGGAATGTGAAGCCGCGTGGGAAGACGTTTTATGTGGATTATTATTTCCGTAACCCAAATAAGTCCAGGGAATTTGGAAAACGGTTCCCATGCTGACACGGATTGATCTTCGATACAGCGGATTACTGCAGGAAGGGGTCAGGAGTATTGCATCCATATTTAAAGCAGCAGCGGAGCGAAAAATAGCACCAACATTGGTGGGATTCATGACATTTTCTAAAATTACGATACGACGAGCATCGCTGCAGATGTCTGCAACGGCAGGAAGCGCAGGGCGGCGCATCGCACATAAAACGCCGCGTGTCAGCTGAAATCCCGTTAATTGCGTTAACACATCCATATCGGCCGTGTAGATGGGAACGTCAGGACAGCGCTCCACAATAGATTTGGCTTGTCCTTCGATATGCTTCGGTTCTAATAAAAGAGAAACCGGCACATAGCCAGCATCCAGAGCACGTTCAATGACTTTTGGACTTTCCGCGATGAAAAGTCCTTTGTCCGGTTCATGGCGGTTGAGAAGCTGTCCTTCATTTAAACGGGCATAAATATCCAGTTCCGGTGCAGAAAAATCTGTAATTTCTATAATAGTTGACATAAAAAACTCCTTTCCAAACGTGTTTTAATCGTAGCATGCTTGGGAGAAGATTACAAGGAAGAAACTTTGGAATAGGTTATATAGGAAGAAACTTTAGAATCAATTCTATATTGACTGTATGTAGCACATGCGGAAAACAGCATATAGAAAACAGGAGTCATAAAAACGATATACAAAAATAGATTCTATCTTGCGGAAAGTGCGCAGCAGGTTAGAATTGAGGATAAGCTGCTTGAGCAGACAACATAAAACAAAAGAAAAGTACGGGGAAATGGGAAGTGAGGAGCATTAGATGAATAAAATACGACATTAAATGCAATGGTAGATGTATTTTGGGCACAGGGCGGAAATTATTTTGATACGGCATATACCTATTTAGAGGGAATGAGTGAAGAAGCACTACGGAAAGGGGGAGTGGAGCATTATGCAAGAGAACAATTTCGTATTGCAGATAAATTGCCGAGGTATTTGGGTAAAAGGAAGGGTAGCTAAATGGAAAATCAGCAAAAGGGACGAATCAGCAGCTTTATAGCAGCGATTTGTCCCTTTATGTAAATTAATGGGTAGAACCGTATTTGATACGACAAAATGTTATCATACAAAATGCAATTGCAGTTAAAAAAAGGCCTGTGATAATTCCATAGCCATTGACCAACAACACAGGTACAAAGGTTACAATTAATAAATCAGCAAAGTTTAAGAAAATCCAAGCCATATTTGCATCTTCTAATACATTACTAGATAATTTTGGATCGGTAATGCGCAGAAGCATGATGGCAACAGGCATTGCAGCTGCAGACCAGCCAAATACAAAGATTCCGCGTTCAAACCATAAATTATGAAAACATTTTTTAGATACAAATAGCAGTATTATCGTACAGTAAAGCATTCCCAATATTGCCAGCAGTAAAATTGGAGGCCAATATTTTACCACGGTTTTTAAATTGACGGATGCAATTCCAAATGCAACGATATAATCGGTAAGTGTTCCGCTGATATGGGTCATGATTTTTTTATCAATAGTAGTTTCCAATTTTAAAAGTTTGAGAATTTTTTGCATGATCATTCCACTGACAAATGCTAGAGCATAGACCGGAACTTCGAAATAAGGGAATATGATTCCTAAAAATTTACTGATTCCATTTGCAAGTGCTACGGCACAAAAAGCAACTGCAATATGATACGCAAGAGAATCAATTGCAATTGCATTAATTGTAGTCACTCCAAGGCTTTCTCTTTGAGTCTCAGGAATTTGATCTGTTTTCATTTCTTCTGGCAGTTCGTCCATGCTGTGAATGATGGTTGTGTATTTTTTTCTTACAGCCAGATTAATAAAGAAAATTCCGCCAAAAACACCAAATAGCAATCCGATTGTTGCAAAAGTTTGTCCAATAGAAAAGGCATCCTGATATCCATGTTTTTCTAATATTGGAGATATGACAGCTGCGGTACCATGTGATCCGACAAAACCGGCGGGCAGTAATATTCCAATCCAAGAAGAAAGATTTGGAAAAACAAAGTGAGCAAGAAAAAAACCAATTAATAAGAAAATTCCGAATTGACCAATTTCAGCAGCACAATTTATTAAAAAAGAATCGCCGACATTATTACAAATACGTTTCAAATTGAAGGGTTCTTTGTTCCCTAAATAGAGAGATGCAGCTAAACAAGTCATTAAGGTTCCAGAGTAAGATGGCATGTATTCGCTGAATGATAGAAGATTGAGTGCGTATTCTCCCATGATTAAGGCAAGGATTCCTGCAATCAAAGATGCAGGAATGAAACAAGTTCTTAAAAATGTAATTTTTTCTCGGAGAATTTTAGCTGCAAACAAAAAGATAGATATCATCGCGAAATCGAGAATGCAAGAATCAAATGAAAACATTGTTGTCCCCTTATTTTAAGAAGTAGTTCATTTGATTTGAAATTAAAATTTATTTCTGTTCAAATGAACTACTTGAATGAAGTACAAAAGAATATTTGAAATATTTTATGTAGCAAAGAAACTAGTTCCGTTTGTATGCACTTTATGCAAGGAACAGCCAGTTGTAAAGAATGACTACTAAAATACCTGCAACACTAATGGGTATATTTCGTTTTACAATCTTTGTAACTGGAATTCCAGTGTGACCGCTTAACATCAGGTTAACAACTGTCGCAGGGCTTAGATAGAATGCTAATCCGGCAGTCATAATAATAAGATTAGCAACTACCACCATATCAGTTCCAGTTTGTTTTGCTAATTGTGTCATTAAGGGAACAAAAATGTAAATAGAACCTTCCATAGCACCGGTAAGTCCCATTACGAGGCAGTAGAGTAAAGTTGCTAAAACAATTACAAGAAAGCTATTATTACCGATTTTGGAAATCCATGTAGCGATCAAATAAACACCACCTACTTTATCCATAGCAGTAGCAAATGTTACACCAACTACAAAGAGGAAAACGAGGTTTGCAAGACCATCTCCCATTCCTTTGATAAATGAAAAAGCAATATCCATGCTTTCCTTTAAATTCTTTCGATTGAGCAGATCAATAATCATTGCTATAAAAAGAGAGGCAAAGGAGGCTGCTGAAATCGTGATGGTAATAGTTTTAATGAGCATACCAAATATGACAACAAAAATCAATGGAAGCAGGGGAAGAATAGCGTAATACATTGGTACACCGAATGATTTTAAATCAATTTCGATGGTATCTTGTGTTACAGTAGGCAGTGTTCCTTCTTTCTTATCGAAATACTTGGATGTAATAACATAGACGATAGGAAGAACGACTAAAAGACATCCAACGATAGGGAACATGTAGACAGATAAGTAGGTTGTCATGTCCGGTTCGATTTCCATTAAACCGAAAATCCAGTAGATTAATCCTTCTGCTGGCCCCCAAACAATTGCCGACATCATGATAATACAGACAGATACTGAAGCTGCAGATAGCCCGCATGCAATTAACATAGGATATAATACACCAAGAAGCATAGCAGTCATAGTGGAACCAGCGTTAAATGCTAATTTGATAAATGCTCCGGCAGCTACCATGGCACCGGCAATTAAATAAGGTTTCTTTAATTTAACCAGTGGTTTTGAAATTGCTGCTGCAAATAAGGGAGCAGCGCCCATTTTTTCCAGATAAGTAACATAGCCCATAACTGCCATTACGATTAGGCCGACACTCTGAACCTGTGCAAAAAAGGATTCTTCAATTAAATGAAATACATCCCAGAAACTGTTTCCAGTGGTTTCTGCTGCGACACTATTTCCAGTAATTAAAGAATATCCAAGCAGAACGATTACGGAAATACTTAGCATAAGAATTTGCAGATTGTAGTTTTTCTTGACTCCATAGAGAAGACAAGCCAACATTAGAATAGTAATAAGAATTCCGATCATAATTATTCTCCTCTCATTGTGTTTTAGTGCAAAAAGATTTTTTGATTCGATGGAAAAATGCTTTTTGCATATCATTTTATTTGGTTGCAGGTTGTTTTTTCCATTATTTGCTATAGAATTCACGGGATAAGCAGTATACTGCTTCATCATCCCAGAAACTTCTAGAATCATGTTCTTTGCTTTGATCTTGAAGCCAGAACATAACACGATTAGAAGGACCATAAGTATTTACTAAATCAGCAATTTTCTGATAGTATGCTTCATCTGTCATATCGGGAGATGCCTTAAAGGCATTTAAGAAGGCAATCCGGTTCCCATATTTTTCTAATAAAACGCTTGTGTTTACTGCGTTATTTTGACCTTCCCACATATCAAATCCGCAATCACAAAATAAATCCAGCATATCGTCAACATGTCCACAGCTATGGAAGTTGATCCACATTCCTAACTGATGCGCTGCATTTGTAATTCGTTTATAGTGTGGCATCAGCAGTTCGGAAAAACATTCACGTGACATAAAGGGGGCTTGCTGGGATCCCATATCATCGTGAAATGTAATCAAGTCTGCATGATAGTATTTTCGAGCAATTTCCAGTAGATGAATATGCCAATCTGTTAATTTTTCATAAAAAGCAGTTAATTCTTCTGGCTCCTCAAGAAGATAGCAAAATGCATCTTCAAAACTTGTCAAATCTGCAGTTCTTTCAAAAAGGCCATTTACAATAACAAAACATGTCGGGCGATCTTTATCGTAATAAGGTGCATAGTTTTCTTCATAATCTTTTTGCCAGTCAATTGCATCCAAATCAGGAAATGTAAGTTCTTCTCTCCATGCGGTAATATCGGAAAGACGTCTTGTTCCGGGTTTTACCATAGCAGCACCACATATGGGTTCAAATTCCCATTCAATGCCAAACCAGTCTAAGCCGCCGTGAGCGCGTGCTTTTGCATCGGGCATCACCATTGGTTGGATAAAATTAAAATCCGTCATCATACAGGGCATCCATGCAATAGATTCCTGATTCATTAATCGGGAAAAATTTTCCTTACAGGTAATAGGAGAATTATATTTGGGGATTTGAATGGTACCCATTCCATAGGCATAAGGGAATGGCTGATACATTTTTGCCTTCAGCACTTCCTCATTTTTGTTGAATACATGATGTTTCAATTTAGAGACCCTCCTTCAAATGATTGCTTTATAATCTGCATTTTTTCTTGTATAGTTACATTTTACTAAAAAAGTTGCAGATTACAATTATCACAACTTATAAATCGAAAACATGCTATTCCACGTTTTATAGAAATGATATTTGACAATTTCGATTGTTCTTGCTACGATAACAGGCATATAAGTTTCAATAATGAAGATTTTATTTTTTACTACTGGGGAAGGAATTAAAATGATAAATCGGAAAGCAAATACTGCGTATTTTTATGTAACTCCGCAAATATTAGTAGATGAATTAGAAGAATGCGGATATCCAATTTCCTTTTATGGATGGGGATATCATCTTTCATTGTCAAATGTAAGTTTTATTACATCAGATACTTGTGTCATGCCAGATCCAATGTCTTTACATATTGCGTATGGAAATCTCCCAGACTTGTCCTCTTTTAACAGTGAACACTGTATTTTATGGATATCGTCTCCGTCTGAACATATTTTAAGTCAGGGTTGTACGATTATTTCCATTCATAAAATAGAAGAACCGCTTGCATTATTCAATAAAATTAATGTGATTTTTAATAAATACGAACAATGGAATCATTGCATTCAGCAGGCAGTTGATTTAGGAGATTTGCAAAAACTTACAGCATTAGGACGAGACATTTTTAAGAACCCATTGTTTATTCATGATAATTATTTCAATTATCTGGCTTCACAGCGCTGGATTGCTGGACAAACAGAACCTGTTATTAATCGTAGAACGGGTCTGGGAATGATTCCCATTCATGTAGTGGATGATTTAAGAAAAAGCAAGGCATATAAGAATACCCTACAAACACATGGGGCAAAGATGTATGAAGATTTTAATATTGATAGTTATCGAGTACTATATGTAAATTTATGGGATGGTGCAAAATATGTTGGACGTCTTTGTATTGATGAAATGGCAACGCCGATTTTACCTAGTCATTTTCAGATTGCAGAGTTTTATAGTATTAAAATATTAGAAACGATTAAAAAACAAACAGCAAATATTAATCGACATTTCACAGTATTAGAAAAACTACTGATTCAAATGCTGGATTCAGGAAATGTGAATCATAAGGAATTACAGGAATGTCTTGCTTTATTAGATTGGGAACAGAAAGAGCAGTATCTTGCTGTAAAAATTGTTTGTAAAAATGTGGAGGAAGAAGGCAGTATTTCGAATTTGTGCTATAAAATTGAAAGTAATATTGCAGAATGTTGCGCCTATCCATTTAATCATGCTTTGTTTGCATTGTTTAATTTAAGCGTAGGAAAAACCACGTTGCAGAGTATTCATGAAAAAATTACAGCGCTTTTTGATTGTTCACAATTTATAATAGGGTTCAGTGATCTGTTCTATGATATTGAGAAATTCCCAATTTATTATAAACAATCGGAGATGGCGATTTCTTTAGGTTCGTTTAGTGAAAAACATTCTGTTTATTTTTTTCATGAGATTACCTTTCCTTGTTTACTATTTTACGGTAGTTCACAAACACCTTTAGAAAACCTTATGCCACCTGCACTTCGCATTTTACAAAAATACGATGAGGAAAATGGGACAGAATTACTCCTTTCATTAGAAGAATATCTTCGTTGTAATGAAAATATTACGAAAGCTGCAGAGAAACTTTTTATTCACAGAACGACATTGATTTATAGAATTTCACGGATTCAGGAATTAACAGGTTTAGAATTTGATTATAATACCAGACTTTATTTAGGGATTAGTTTTTATATGCGATCACATCCAGAAGTGTTCTCCTCCCTGCTATAACAAAAACCAATAGCAGAGCATCGTAAAACCATATGTCTATACAAATAAAAATATTGTTGACAAATAAGTAAAATAGGATTATACTCTAAAACATATTAAACCTATCAAAAAGATAGGAAATAAAGTAGGAGAGATTCTTATGGATTATGGGTTTATCAATACGTATATTCCCCTTTATCTGGAAGCGGCTGGATTGACGATCCGAATTGCTGTATGTGGAATTGTGGGTGCGTTTTCAGTGGGGATGCTCTGTTGTTTGATAAAGGAATTAAAAATTCCAATTCTGCAGGGGATTGTACAGGTGTATATTGAGCTGTCACGAAATACCCCTTTGTTGATTCAGTTGTTTTTCTTATATTTTGGTCTGCCGAAAATCGGAATAGTATTAAGTTCTGAAATGTGCGGGATAACGGGTCTGATCTTTCTGGGTGGAAGCTATATGGCAGAGGGATTTCGAACGGGTATTGATAGTGTTCCTGCGATTCAAAGGGAATCGGCATATAGTTTAGGATTGACGCAGAGTCAGACATTTTGGAAGATCATCATACCGCAGGCAATTGCAACGAGTGTTCCGGTCTTTTGTGCCAATGTGATTTTTTTGCTGAAAGAAACTTCAGTATTCAGTGCAGTCGCATTAGCAGATTTGATGTATGTAACAAAAGATTTGATTGGTCTCTATTATAAAACGGATGAAGCATTGGCGATGTTAGTAGTTTCTTATTTGATTATTTTGCTTCCAATATCGCTGTTTAGTTCGTGGATTGAGAGGAGGGTGCGCTATGCAGGATTTGGGAATACGAGTTCTGTTTGAAGGCATTAATTTTATAAGACTTCTGGAAGGACTTTGGATGTCTGTAAAATTGGCCTTAATCTCGATGGGATTTTCAGTGTTTTTAGGAATCTTTTTAGGCTGTGCAATGGCTGGGAAAAACAGAATCGTGCATGTTCTCAGTCGGATTTATCTGGAAATCGTGCGGATCATGCCGCAGCTGGTACTCTTATTTTTAGTATATTTTGGTGCAGCCAAGCATTTCGGTGCAGATATTTCCGGTGAATTAGCTGCAGTCATCGTTTTTACCTTTTGGGGAACCGCAGAAATGGGCGATCTGGTGCGGAGTGCTTTGATCTCGATTCCGAAGCATCAGTATGAAAGTGGTTACAGCCTGGGATTTTCTAAAAAACAGCTGTATCTGCACATTATTTTACCGCAGACATTTCGCAGATTGTTGCCGTCCGCAGTTAATTTAGTAACGCGAATGGTGAAAACGACTTCTTTGGTGGTTTTAATCGGTGTGGTTGAGGTGGTAAAAGTTGGAAAGCAGATTATTGATGCTTCGCGATATGAAAATCCAAAAGCCGCGTTGTGGATATATGGCACGATTTTTTTCCTCTATTTTGCTGTTTGCTATCCGATTTCAAAATTATCGACAATCCTTGAAAAACGAATAAATTCTTGAGTATTCGTGAAGGAAA
>CAZTHP010000069.1:12003-14523 GCA_964613155.1 uncultured Lachnospiraceae bacterium
GAATGAAAGTTTGAATATTCGCGGATAACTTCCTGGGTATTCAGGAATGGATTTTTGAATATTCGTGGATAACTTCCTGGGTATTTTGGAATGAATTTCTGAATATTCGTGGATAAATTTTTGAGTATTCTGGAATGATTTTTTGAATATTCAGGCGGATGAAAATCTGGTAGAGATGCGAAATGGAAAATCAGGGAATCGTAACGTGTTTGTAAATAGAAAATAAAAAATTTGAAATGAAAGCAGAAAATCGTAAAAATAGGGAGACGGTAAAACGGCAGACAACTTGTAAGAAGGAGGGATGGATAGAGCATGGAAGGGAGTACAGAGAAAGGAAATGTAATTTTGCAGACCGTGGGATTAACGAAGTCATTTGACGGCGGTTCTCCGGTATTGAAAAAAATTGATTTTTCAATTCAGAAAGGAGAGGTTGTCGTAATCGTAGGTCCATCTGGATGTGGAAAAAGTACGTTTTTGCGTTGTTTAAATTTATTGGAGCCTATGGATTCCGGTGAAATTTTGCTGGATGGAGAAGCAATTCAGGCAGATAAAAGGAAAATTCATCAATATCGGGAAAAAATCGGTATGGTATTTCAAAGTTATGAGTTATTTCCACACAAAACAGTCCTGGAAAATGTCATGTTAGCGCCTATTCTGGTCCAAAAACGAAAGAAAGAGGAGGTTCAAAAAGAAGCAGAACTTCTGCTGCAGCGTGTGGGACTTTTGGAAAAGAAAAATAGCTATCCGCGCCAGCTGTCGGGCGGGCAAAAGCAGAGAGTGGCAATTGTACGGGCGTTGATGATGCATCCGGAAGTGCTATTATTGGATGAAATCACAGCGGCATTAGATCCGGAAATGGTTCGTGAAGTGCTGCAGGTGGTATTGGAATTGGCGAAAGAAGGAATGACAATGCTGATTGTTACACATGAGATGGGATTTGCAAAGGCAGTAGCAGACAGAGTGTTATTCCTTGATCAAGGTGAAATTGTGGAAGAAGAAAGCCCGGAAAAATTTTTCGTCTGTCCGCAGTCAGAGCGGGCAAAAAAATTTTTAAATACATTTTCGTATGGGTGAAACAATCCAAATATTCAATTGAGGTATGAATTTTACAGAAAATACTTCGAATATCCAGTTTATGTATGAGGTTTGCAGAAAATACTTCAAATATCCAGTTTATGTATGAGGTTTGCAGAAAATACTTCAAATATCCAGTTGATACTTATGGGGTGTAAAAGAGGAAAGATTGACAACTCAAAATTAAGTCTAAAATAAAGTTTGAAATAAAGTATAAAATAAAGTCTGAAATGAAAGGAAGAGGATCAAAATGAAGAAGAAACTAATTGGTATTTTAGCAGCTGTATTTGTTGCAGCAGGTATTTTTACAGCATGTGGCAGTCAGACAGGAAAAGATTCCAATCTGGGACAAAACACAGAAAATCAAAGTCAGGTATCAGAAGAAAATACAGGAGAAATTGCGGGAACATTTCGAAGTCTGGAAGAAATAAAAGCAGATGGAACGATTAAGATTGGTGTGTTCAGCGACAAAAATCCATTTGGCTATGTAGATGCAAATGGAGAAGTGCAAGGATATGATGTTTATTTTGCCAAAAGAATTGCAAAGGATTTGTTAGGAAGTGAAGATGCTGTTGAATTTGTCTATGTAGAAGCCGCAAATCGCGTGGAATATTTGCAGTCAGGTAAGGTGGATGTGATTCTTGCAAATTTCACAGTAACCGAAGAACGAGCAGAAAAAGTAGACTTTGCTTTGCCATATATGAAGGTAGCATTAGGTGTGGTATCACCGGAAAAGAATTTAATCACCGATGTTGAACAGCTGAAAGGAAAGACTTTGATCGTTGTAAAAGGCACAACAGCAGAAACCTATTTTGGTGAGAATTATTCGGAAATTCAGCTTTTGAAGTTTGACGAATATCAGGAAGCCTATGATGCGCTTTTAGACGGAAGGGGCGATGCTTTTTCTACCGATAATACCGAAGTGTTAGCGTGGGCACTGCAAAATAAAGGATTTCGTGTAGGAGTTGAATCGGTCGGCAGTCTGGATTCCATCGCACCGGCAGTGCAGAAAGGTAACACCGAATTGCAGAGTTGGCTCAATGAAGAAATCACAGCACTGGAACCGGAGCAGTTCTTCCATCAGGATTTTGAAGAAACATTGAAACCGGTTTATGGCAGCAGCGTCGATGCAGATAACCTGGTAGTGGAAGGTGGAAAATTAGAGGAAGCTGAGTAGAGCAGAAAAAATACCGTAACAATGCCAATACCAGATAAAAAAATTAAAAATATAAAAATTATTTAAATTTGGTGTAGTAAAGGTAAAAATTAAAGCTGAAAATTCAGTAAAATGGGTTTTTAGCTTTTTCTTTTTTATTCACATATTCGTCAAAGTAAAAGTTTTTATGAATTTTCTATCTGATGTATTGATATTGAATGCAAACTACGTATAGTATAAGTGCAGTAGCAATGAAAGGAGTTGACGATATGGCTACCACTACAAATTTC
>CAZTHP010000070.1:0-14394 GCA_964613155.1 uncultured Lachnospiraceae bacterium
ACTGCCCGGCTGGAATTGTGAAGTACGAGGCATCAAAAAATACGAGGATCTTCCCAAAGCATGCCGCAATTATATTGAATTTATCGAACAGGAATTAGAAGTTCCGATCAAGATGGTCTCCAATGGCCCCAGAAGGGATGAAATTATCTTCCGTTAGGAACACGTTGTAAATTTTTATAGGAATAAAAACAAAAGCACCGGCGAAATTAGCCGGTGTTTTTTGCTTTATATTTCAACCCACTGGACTTTGATTCATTAGAAATCCAGACCAGGATAAGTATAATAGAATTTTTAAATTTTGCAATGCTCATTTTTTTGAAAAATAAAAAAGAAACCATGTTTTTATTTTTGCAGTTGCATGGAATGGTATTACTTTTCGTATAGTGTACGGTGTTTTGATAATTACCCATTATATGCTAGAAAAATAATGGGTGATTGTCACATAAGAGATAAAATCTTACTTAGCTTTAAATTTATTTGGAGATAAAATTTAAGTTTAAGGGATGTAAAAAAAATTTGAAATATGTTGAATAACTATTGTTTTAGCGATATACTGTCAATAGTAGATAATCGTGGAAGAATTTTAACAATTCATGTGTTGATGGAGTAGAGATTTTTATTTGTTAGAAAAGAATTTGACAACATAAAATTAGCTCTATAGAAATGAGATTCTAATAGAGCTAATGAAGATTTTAAATAATCTAAAAAGCACACACTGTGCTGCTGGATAAACCAGCGAGATGAGTAAACTTTTATTTGAACTCGCAGTGTAAATTTATAGGAATAATTTACATAACTATTATAAAGGAAAAAGGAGCAATTGTCAAATGAATAAGAAAGCAAGGCGTAATTTTTTTGTTGGATTGGATATTGGTACAGATTCAGTAGGATATGCAGTGACGGATGAGCAGTATAATTTGTTGAAATTTCATGGAAATGATGCATGGGGAAGTACGATATTTGATGCTGCTTCTTTGAAAGAGGAAAGGAGAACTTTTCGATCAGCTAGAAGACGTCTGGAACGAAAAAAACAACGGGTTAAATTATTACAAGAAATTTTTGCAGCAGAAATAGCAAAAGTTGATCCTAGATTTTTCTTACGATTACAGGAAAGTTACTTATGGCGTGAAGATGCGGCAGATCGTTATACTGTATTTGATGATGAGGATTACACAGATGTTCAGTATCACACAGAATATCCAACCATTCATCATTTGATTTGTGAATTAATGGAAAATCCAGAAGTGCATGATATACGATTCGTTTATATAGCTTTTGCTTGGTTGGTCGCACATCGTGGACATTTTTTAAGCAATATAGATGAAAAGAATGTTGCAGAAGTGCGTGATATAACAAAAACGTATCAAGCATTTAAAAATTATTTCCAAATTAATGGTTATGAATTAGATTGGCAAATTGAGGATTTGACAAAATTTGGAAATATCTTAAAAGAAAAAATGGGAGTAAATGCGAAAAAAGTAAAATTATCCGAGGTACTGTTAAATGGGCGAAAGGTAAGAAAGGAAATTTCAGAGGAATTTCCTTTTCATGAAGACCTGATCATTAAGCTTTTAGCGGGAGGAACTTGTAAAGTCAAAGATATTTACGGAAAGGATGAGTATGAAGAATTAGGCTCCATTTCGTTGGGCATGGATGATGAAAAATTAGCTGATTTTGCAGCAAATTTAAATGAAGATTTTGAATTAATCGCAGTGCTAAGAACGCTCTATGATTGGGCTATTTTAGCAGACACCTTAGGGGATGCATCTTCAATATCAGCGGCAAAAGTAAAAGTGTATGAACAGCATAAAAAAGATTTGCATACGTTGAAATACTTTGTGAAAAAATATTGTTCTCAAAAATATGACGAGATTTTTCGTGAGGAAAAAGCAAATAATTATGTGGCTTATGTGTATCATTTCAACGGAGAAAACAAAACCATTAAAAGAAAAGCTGATATTGAGGACTTTTCTAAGTATTTGTTAAAAATTGTAAGTGTAATTGAGCCAGAAGAATGTGATAGGGATTTGTATGAGGATATGAACTTACGGTTAGAATTACGTCAATTTCTTCCGAAACAGAAGAATACAGATAATCGAATTATACCGTATCAGCTGTATTTATATGAATTAAATAAAATACTTGAAAATGCTTCTTTATACTTGCCGTTTCTCGAAGAAGAAGATGAGAATCATATTTCAAATAAAAGAAAAATTCAATCTATTTTTCTGTTTAAATTGCCGTATTTTGTTGGACCATTAAATTCGCATTCAGAATTCTCTTGGGTCAAACGAGAACAGGTAAAACTCACACCGTGGAATTTTGAAAGTGCAGTTGATTTTGATGCAAGTGAGCAAGCATTTATTAAGCGCATGACAAATCAATGTACGTATATGCCGGGGGAAGATGTTTTGCCGAAAGATTCCCTGTGTTATCATAAATTTATGGTACTCAATGAAATTAATAATTTGAAAATTGATGGAAAGAAAATATCTGTTGAAGCAAAACAAGGCATTTATCATGAATTATTTGAAAAGAAAAAGAAGGTAAAGAAAAAAGATATTGTTGCGTATCTTATCTGCAACAATTATTTGCAAAAGAATTCTACAGAACGTCTTAGTGGAATAGATGAAGAAATTCAATCAAATTTATCTACATATTGTGCTTTCAAAAGACTGTTAGAAAGACAGATTTTGACTGAGGCAGACGTGGAAAGAATTATTGAAAGAGCTTCATTTGCAGAAGATAAGATACGAGTAATAAAATGGTTAAAAAAAGAATATGTAAATTTAAATGAAGACGATATTAAGTATATTGCGAATATAAAAATAAAAGATTTTGGCAGGTTGTCGAGACGATTTTTGACGGAACTTGAAGGTGTAGTAAAAGAAACCGGTGAAGTTACTACTATTTTACGTGCAATGTGGGAAACGAATGACAATTTGATGGAAATTTTGTCAGATCGATATACTTTTGTAGAAGAATTAGATGCATTCAATAAGGAATATTATGCAAAGGAAAAGATGACGTTAGAGAAACGTTTAGATGATATGTATGTATCGAATGCGGTTAGACGTCCGATATATCGAACTTTGGATATTATGAAAGATATTGAAAAAGCATTTGGAAAACCGAAAAAGATTTTTATCGAGATGACAAGAGGGGCAGATCCAGACAAAAAAGGAAAACGGACAAGTTCACGAAAGGAACAAATTTTAGAATTATATAAGAAGTGTGCAGAAGAAGATGTTAGAGACTTGAAACAGCAGTTAGAATCTATGGGAGAAAGAACGGATTCAAAGCTGCAAGGAGACAAATTATTTTTGTATTTTATGCAATTTGGTGTATCTGCATATAGTGGCAAACCGATACAAATAGAAAAGTTGCTGTCAGGTTCAAAAGAGTATGATATTGATCACATTTATCCGCAGTCATATGTAAAGGATGACAGTATTATTAATAACAAAGTATTGGTCTATTCTAAAGAAAATGGATTGAAAGGAGATAAGTATCCAATTGTATTACCCATTCGCAATAAAATGGAGAGTACATGGAAGCATTGGAGAAAAATTGGGACGATTTCAGAAGAAAAATTCAAACGCTTAATCCGTACAACCAGTTTTACAGAGGAGGAAAAATATCGTTTTATTAATCGACAGCTTACCGAAACATCGCAGTCAACAAAAGCAGTAGCAGCTTTATTGAAGGAAAAATTTCCAGAAAGTGAGATTGTATATACAAAAGCAAGATTGGCATCGGAATTTCGACATGAATTTAACTTGCCCAAATCGAGAGCGTATAATGATCTGCATCATGCGGTAGATGCGTATTTAAATATCGTGGTGGGAAATGTATATAACATGAAGTTTTCAAGAAGATGGTTTGATGTCAATTCCACTTATAGTGTGAAAACTAAAACACTTTTCACACGTAAGCTTATATGTGATGGAATAACAGTTTGGGAAGGAGAAGACTCGCTGAAAAAGGTTATCAAAATTGCCAATAAAAACACACCACATTTTACAAAATATGCATTCTTTAAGACTGGTGGATTTTTTGATCAGATGCCAGTTAAGAAAAAAGAAGGATTGATACCGAGGAAAAAAGGACTGGATACTGAAAAATACGGTGGATATAATAAAGCGGGAATGATGTTTTATATACCTGTGCGGTATAAAATTGGAAAAAAGGACGAAATTATTATTATGTCAGTTGAGCTATTGTATGGCAATCAATTTTTGAATGATCGTACCTTTGCGAAAGAATACGCGTTTAATCGTTTATATCAAATTTTAGGCAAAAAAGTAACGTCAGTAGAATTTCCAATGGGATTAAGACCCTGGAAGGTAAATACGATGCTGTCTTTGGATGGATTTAGAGTTTGTATTACGGGTATAAGCAACGGTGGTAAATGTTTAATTGCACAACCAGTTATGCAGTTTTCAACAGAGAGTTTCTGGAAATTTTATATCAAAAAACTGGAAAGATTTGTAGAAAAGATTAATGCGAATGTAAACTATGTTTATGATCAGGATTATGATCAGGTGAGTATTGAAAAAAATGAAGAATTATATGCTGTCTATATTGAAAAGCTGCAAAATTCCATTTATCAAAAACGAATAAATTCTCCAATCGCATTGCTGGTAAATGGAAAAGAAAAGTTTGCTCAATTAGATATTAAAGATCAATGTAGAGCGTTATTGAATATACAGCAAGTGTTTGGCAGAAAGAGTTCAGGATGTGATCTTCGTCTGATTGGTGGAAAAGAGCGTAGTGCTGCAACAATAGGTTTGAGTTCATCTGTTTTCAATTGGAAGAAAAACTATTCCGATGTACGGATTATCGATTCGTCGGTTACTGGTTTTTGGGAAAAGCAGTCAGAAAATCTGCTGAATTTATTATGAGTTGGCGTACCGTTGTAATTGACAGTCAATCAAAGCTGGATTATAAGATGGGATATCTTGTAGTTCGGAATACAGATACCAAAAAAGTATTGCTTGATGAAATTGCAGTTCTGATGATTGAAAATCCAGCAGTGTCAATTACCGGATTTTTGATGGAGGCTTTAATTGAGAAAAAAATTAAAGTGATATTTTGTGATTCTAAGAGAAATCCAATTGCGGAGTTGATTCCTCATCATGGCTGTCATAACAGTACAGAAAAAATCAGAATGCAGATGTCATGGGATACTATGACAAAAGCACTGGTGTGGCATGATATTGTAAGCGAGAAAATCAGAAAACAATCTGATTTTCTCGTGGAAACCGGAAATCGAAAACAAGCGGAAATGCTGCTGCAATATCTAACGCAGATTGAAATTGCAGATATAACCAATAGAGAAGGACATGCTGCAAAAGTATATTTTAATGCACTTTTTGGAATGGATTTTACGCGGAGTGCAGATATACCGATTAATGCAGCATTAAACTATGGATATAGTTTAATCTTGTCTACGTTCAATCGAGAAATTTCAGGAAATGGTTATTTGACACAATTGGGAATTTTTCATAGCAATACCTATAATCATTTTAATTTGGCGTGCGATTTTATGGAACCGTTTCGAGTTCTTGTAGATCGTATGGTTTATTTACAGCAGCCAGTTCAATTTGATAAGGAAGAAAAACATATGATGTGGCAATTATTTGATCAAAAGGTGATGATTGATGGACAAAATCAATTTTTGCGAAATGCAATTAAAATTTATACGAAAAGTGTGTTAGATGCAATAAATGATAAGGATTCATCGAAAATTAAATTTTTTACTATTTAAGGAAAAATCTTTTTTCTGAGGTGGATATGAGTGGGTTTCGATTTATGAGAATGTTAGTGTTTTTTGATTTGCCAACGAAAACTTCTGCTGATCGTAGAAATTATCGACATTTTCGAAAAGTTCTTATCAAAAATGGATTTATTATGCTGCAGGAATCTGTTTACTGCAAGATGATGACGAGTCCATCAGTAGAAAATTCTTGCAGAAATTTAATTCATAAAAATAAGCCGGAAAGTGGTTTAGTGCAAATATTGTGTATAACGGAAAAACAATTTGTAAAAATGGACTATGTGGTGGGGAATAGTAAAAATGATGTGATTGATTCAGAAGAACAGCTGGTGATTTTATGAAGATAATATTAAAAGGAATTGATCGGGTTTTTGATTGTTCTTTGGGAAAGGTATGTTCCTTTGTTATCGAAAATCAAGATGTATTTTTGGACATGATAACCGATATAGAAGATCAGATTCGGGGAAATGAAGGGATATCGGTACTTTCCAAAAATAATCAGATTCAGAGAATGGATAAGTATGCAGAGTTGATTACGCAGTTTGTGCCATTTGATTTAAACAGAAAGGTATTACTCAATAAGATTATATCAACCATGCAAAAAGCGGCATTGGATGAATCTCATTTAGCACAGGCAAATGAGGTATTAAATGCATGGGAAAAATTATGTGTCGATATTGAATTCGAAATGCCAATTAGTATGGAATTTTCGAATATTAATATTGACACCTTGATTAAATCAGCTGGAGTTACAATTGCGGATGATTATAGTAGCTTAGCAGAAAAACTTTTGGATTATATGCAAATCGTAGAAATCTTTGAATGTAAGAAATTATTTATTTTGGTAAATGTACGAAGTTTTATTAATGATAATGAGATGCAGCATTTGATAGACGATATTATTATGAGGGAATATCAAGTTATTTTGTTGGATAATACGGAACGTAAGTTATTACATAACGAAAATAGATATTTAATAGATGAAGATTTGTGCGAAATATGTTATACTTAAAAAGTAAGAAGTGATTTCCTGTAAATTTACACTATGCAATGCAGGTTGTATTCTTGAACGATTAAAATTTGAGGTTTGAGGTTTGAGAGCAGTGTAAATTTATAGGAATAAAAAACATATATTATGCAGTATATTCTAATGTACCGTTTGAGAGCAGTGTAAATTTATAGGAATAAAAAACGCAGAAACGATTTCACAACATTCTTTAGAGTTTGAGAGCAGTGTAAATTTATAGGAATAAAAAACCCTGTTAGGATAAATAAAAATATGAAAAAGGTTTGAGAGCAGTGTAAATTTATAGGAATAAAAAACATTAGCTAAGGTATTTACTTCTTCCTCGGGTTTGAGAGCAGTGTAAATTTATAGGAATAAAAAACACTAACAACACAGATGTCGGTACATACACGTTTGAGAGCAGTGTAAATTTATAGGAATAAAAAACTGCAAGGTGAACTTCTACGTGAAGGACGGCGTTTGAGAGCAGTGTAAATTTATAGGAATAAAAAACCAGTTTCAGATATTGTAAGTCGAAACGCTAGTTTGAGAGCAGTGTAAATTTATAGGAATAAAAAACTGAACGTAGGTAAAAGAATTCAAGCTAGGGTTTGAGAGCAGTGTAAATTTATAGGAATAAAAAACCAGGCTAAACGTAAAGGTAACAGAGTCTATGTTTGAGAGCAGTGTAAATTTATAGGAATAAAAAACTGTTGGTTTAAGGCTCCGGAGGAAAGTCCGTTTGAGAGCAGTGTAAATTTATAGGAATAAAAAACTGTATTTTTTATAGTTGGAATAATTACATCGTTTGAGAGCAGTGTAAATTTATAGGAATAAAAAACGACTGATTTGATGCTGTTCAGGACTGTTGTGTTTGAGAGCAGTGTAAATTTATAGGAATAAAAAACCATTATGCCTCCTTAGCGTGTTCGTCATAGTTTGAGAGCAGTGTAAATTTATAGGAATAAAAAACGGCAGTAAAGGGAAATTATCGTGTAGCTCTGTTTGAGAGCAGTGTAAATTTATAGGAATAAAAAACCTCATTCCGTTGGATGTCACGCCCATTCCGGTTTGAGAGCAGTGTAAATTTATAGGAATAAAAAACAGTGCAAGCGCTGGATGCTTCCGCACGAATGTTTGAGAGCAGTGTAAATTTATAGGAATAAAAAACACGGAATGAGAGGAAATTCTTTTGAAACCGGTTTGAGAGCAGTGTAAATTTATAGGAATAAAAAACTGCAGTTAAATGGGCACCACCTCCTTCGCGTTTGAGAGCAGTGTAAATTTATAGGAATAAAAAACTTCTGCTAGTTTCTTTAATTCTCCTAAAGGGTTTGAGAGCAGTGTAAATTTATAGGAATAAAAAACTGTACACGTGTGACAGTACAAGCCGCAAATGTTTGAGAGCAGTGTAAATTTATAGGAATAAAAAACAATCATTGTTTACATATCAACCCAATTGATGTTTGAGAGCAGTGTAAATTTATAGGAATAAAAAACTAATTCGCTAAAATAACAGACCCCTTTATGGTTTGAGAGCAGTGTAAATTTATAGGAATAAAAAACCATTTCAAGTTCCTGATGACCACAATCATGTTTGAGAGCAGTGTAAATTTATAGGAATAAAAAACCCTGCAAGGATCTACACCACCCCGGATGGGTTTGAGAGCAGTGTAAATTTATAGGAATAAAAAACTGAATCGTCCTTTTCGAACGCTGTAACAACGTTTGAGAGCAGTGTAAATTTATAGGAATAAAAAACAGCAGCACTGGTGAAGCGTCAAAGACAGGGTTTGAGAGCAGTGTAAATTTATAGGAATAAAAAACCTCCATCGTTACTTAATGGTGTATCATAAGTTTGAGAGCAGTGTAAATTTATAGGAATAAAAAACCGACGTGGTGACGGTGGAAGCTCCGAAAGTGTTTGAGAGCAGTGTAAATTTATAGGAATAAAAAACTAAAAGCTGCAGGTTTCAAATGGTGCAGTGTTTGAGAGCAGTGTAAATTTATAGGAATAAAAAACGAATATATAAGACTTCATGATCCGATACCGAGTTTGAGAGCAGTGTAAATTTATAGGAATAAAAAACTGGTTATGACGCTATCGTGATTGAAGTCAGAGTTTGAGAGCAGTGTAAATTTATAGGAATAAAAAACTCGGCCTCGACAATATCGAGCATAAGCATAGTTTGAGAGCAGTGTAAATTTATAGGAATAAAAAACCCCTAGGTCTGCGTACTTGCTTAATCTGCGTTTGAGAGCAGTGTAAATTTATAGGAATAAAAAACCAGTTTGGCAGCAGCTGGAACGTGTTTACGGTTTGAGAGCAGTGTAAATTTATAGGAATAAAAAACTCGGAAAACGATCTGCGGTTGCAAGTAATAGTTTGAGAGCAGTGTAAATTTATAGGAATAAAAAACATGCTGCAATTCCAAATGAAGATGATAAAGTTTGAGAGCAGTGTAAATTTATAGGAATAAAAAACAAAGGAAAAGGTAGCCCATCTTTAGATGCGTTTGAGAGCAGTGTAAATTTATAGGAATAAAAACATGCTTTAAAAAGAATACATTTCCTCAAGAGAGGAGCGGGTTTGCCCGCTCCTCTCTTGTCTTGTCTTTTCTTCTCCTCTCATACCTTCACATATCTTTCATAGGTTTCTTTCAGTATCAAAATCAATTCGTCTCGTATTGTGGTGGGTGAAAGGATACGAACAGCTGGTCCGAGGAACAGAAGATTTCGTATGATTTCATCTTTTTGGAAACGGTAATAGAAAATGTTCATGGTTAAATTTGCGTTTTCATTTTCATAGCAGATTCTGTCAAAGGAAGAAAATAGGTAGCAGCATCGGTCGTAGCCGCTTTTTTCGTCTGTGATTTCAATTACAACAGGTTCTTTTTCTCGGATGGCATGTAGTTTGGCTTCAAATTCCTGTAGGAAATCCTTGTAATGGTCGATCGGTTCGCCAATAGAGAGATTACTTAAATTTTGCAGATTCATTTTGATCGGCCGGTTTCGTTCTACGTTTAATGCAGAGAGGGAGAAGGAATCAAATTGCGGAGAATATTCCAATTTATAAGGGTAAACCAATTGATTTTCATATTGGATTCCGTTAAATGCTGTATTGGTAAGAGTCAAGGCTCTTTTTTCCTGAATTGCAGAGACGATGATTCGGAAATTTTTTTTGGTTTCTGCGCTGTATGGAACCGACGGTTGATTGTTTAGGGCTCGGATATCAATACATTTGGATAAATTTGGTATGTGAAAATCTGCTTTTAATTTCGAAGTGAGGTCGTTTATGAGATCATCTTCTAAAAATAAGGCAGCATTTCGGTTTTCTAGAAAATACAATAACCATGCTTTTTCGGCAGTAGACAAGCGAATGGGGATGTAGTTATTCCGAATCGGCAGGATTTTCTCCTGATACTCCATAAAAAGGTTAGCATTTGGCTGTTTTGGATCGAGTCCATTTGGATTTTTGTTAAATAATGCGGTTATTAATTCGTGGAAGGTGTTTTGGGCATCTCCCAGCAGCTCTTTTGTGAGTTCATCTTCGGTCAGTGCTGCGCCTGGATTATTGATACATCGATTGATATAGTTGGTAATCGTGATAAAATCTTTGTTTTTATATTTGTTAAATAATTCCATACATTTCACATGCCTTTCTGTAATCATTTTTTAATTCTTCGAATAATTCCGGCGAGGTTTCTTGATCGACCAGGGCAAGGTTTCCGAAGGTTCTGATCCATGGCTTCATTTCGACATAGTTGTTTACGGTAATCCGGTAATCGAAACAGGTGTCGTTAATCGGAGTGAGAGTTCCGTTATGTCCGGTAGAGCGTACGCGATTCCATAAGTGTGAATAGTCTTCTTTGGTGGTAGAAAAATGAATTAAGATTTCATAGAGGCCTTCTGAGGCGGCTGTATTCCATACATTTTGCATGTGGTTTTGATAAATCTCATGGAGCTGCGTGTTTATGTCCAGCTTTTCATCCGGATTTAAGAATGGATAGCGATTCTTTTCGAGAATGGTTTGGCTGGTATTGATATTGCTGATCGAATCAATTCGAAGCAGGATATAGTTTTTTATACAGTAACGATAAGCAAATAAGTAATGGCGTCCATATTGGCGTTCTACCACGATTTTGATGGGATAGACGGTATAAGAATGTACTTTTTTTTCTCTGTTTTTGTAATCAAATGATACAGGTACATTTTTGTGTATGGCGTTGATCAGCGACCACATTGTATCGTCATCAATGACATTTTGGATGTTGGCATTTTTATAGAAAAAAACAGGGTTTTCCTGCTCGAAAAAGAGTTTATCGGATTCATCTTCATCCAACATTACCAGGTATTGAGCGATTGTATGAGCCAGATAATAGCCGGGAATACATAAATCACTATGATTGTAAAAAAACTGAACCATAAGAAGGAGATTCTTTAGGTTTTCTTCGATTCCTTCCAGAAGGTCTGGGGCTAATGCGTAAAGTTGGTTTTCTTTGGTAATAATTCCCAGATCAACCAGTTCATGCAGTCGATCTCTTGCTTTCGATGCGGTAAAGAGTGCTTCACTGTCCGGGTGCTGTTGGGAATCGGTTTGTCCCAATTTTTGTAAAATTTCATAATTTTCCATCAGACTGTCATGAAAATTACTCATGATGGAATCATAGTTATATCCCTGTTCCATTGAAAGTTCCGAAACATCAGCGGAATAGCCGATGATTCCATGGTGCATATAGGGATTATAGTTTTTATAGGGCTTAAAGGATTGAAGCAAAATATAGTAAAAGATGAAATCTTCTACTACATAAGAACAATTTCGATAAGTATCTGCTAAATAATTGATTGGACATTGAAGCGGATCGTATTGAAATCGGTATCCTTGTTTATCTTGTTTTCGATTGGGAAGTGTGTGGGTTGTGAAGTAGTTGCCATCTAAATAATTTTTGATGCGGTTGATCATCGTGTAAACGGAACGTTCACTACCGGCAATCTTGTTTTTTACAAGATCTCCTTTCGAATAATTTCCATATAAAAAGGTGTGCTGAAGCATTTCGCGTATCAGATCATAATTTTTGATATCGTTCAGAAAAACATTTGTTTTTTTCGCCATTGTATAGAAAACTCCTCATTTGATGATGTTGGGGATAGTGTGTTCAGGGCAGAATTTCCGGTATTTTCACTGAATATAAGGAAACGTACTGCATACGAGGAAGTGTACGTGGTTTCAGATTTTTTCTGCCGGGTATTATAGGATATTGTACCACAAGATAATGAAAAACGTGAATTCGTGTGTAAAATTCTGGATATGTTTGTGGATGTGTTTATGGATATGTTTGTAGATATATTTGTAGATATATTTGTAGATATATTTGTGGATGTATTTGTGGGTTTATTTGTAGATTTGTTTACGTATCTATTTTTTGCAGGTTTTTTCAAAATTCATTTTCCAGATTTTGGTATGATTAAGAATAGAAAGTAAAAGGCATCCGTATCAGAAGATGAAAGAAGGGCGAATGGATTATGAAACATATATTTGTAGATTTTGAAATGCATCCGATTTCGAAGAAGTACTATGCAGAAAGAGCGATTTGCAAAGGGGAGATCATTGAATTTGGTGCTGTGATGTTGGACGAAAGTTTTCAGGAAGTATCTTCGTTTAAAGAGTATGTGAATCCAGAATATGTGCAGGAAATGTACCATAAAATATCGAGACTTACCGGTATTACGGAAGAACGATTGCTTGGGGCTTCCAGATTTAATGAGGTTTTTAATCGTTTTGTCGATTGGTGCAATCGTCTGGACCCGGAGTTTATTGTATACGCCTGGAGCGGCAGTGATTATGCGCAGATCAACAAAGAGATGAAATTAAAACATACTGATATTTCAGAAAACGTGCAAAATGTTTTAAAAAATTGGGTGGATTTTCAAAAAGAATATTGTACACTTATAAAAGCAGATCATGCGATATCGCTTGAAAAAGCATTAAATTCAATCGGACAGTTTTTTGTGGGCGATATGCATGATGCATTATGGGATGCAAGAAATACCGCAGAGTTATTTCGAGTTACCAGAGATCAAGAAAAGTTTTTGAATTTGTTATCCTCGATCAGGAGTTTGATCGTTCAGGAGGATCATCCGTCAAATGGTTATGCCCTGGGTGATCTCTTTGATTTTAGCTCCATTTGTGTAGCATGAAACTTGTGCTTTTTGGAAGCTTTGATTTTTGGAAAACTTCTCAGAAGTATCAGCGGTTGTTTATCAGAACGTTGGTACTTTTTGGAAAGTGTTAGTTTTGGAAAATTTCTCAGAAGTATCAGCTGTTGTTTGTCAGAATGTTGGTGTTTCTGGGAAGTTTTGGTTTTTATGGAGTTTGCCTGAAACTATTAGCAGTTGCTTGCTTTAGAGCAAGTAGTTTCATGAAAGTTTGATTTGAACAGAAATTGGATGAATCGGTGAGAGGATGTTTTAGGAAAAGGAAAAATGGGATGTATGCGGTAAAGCTTGCGGATTCGGAACTGGATTTTGAAGCAATTGATGAAGCTTGCCATGAAATTCCATTGGGGAAGGATGTGTGGGAAGGAGGAATTATAAAGGAAAGCAGAGGTGCGAAAAATCATATGATTTATATTACCGGTGATTGTCATAGTGAGTTTAGACGTTTTAATACACGTATTTTTCCAGAGCAAAAAGAAATGACAAAGGAAGATTATGTGATCATTTGCGGAGATTTTGGTGGGGTATGGAGCCAGGCAGCAGAAAGCAAAATGGAGAAAACGATGCTGGATTGGCTGGATGATAAACCGTTCACTACGTTATTTGTAGATGGGAACCATGAAAATTTTGATCGATTGTATGCCTATCCTGTTGAAGATTGGAAGGGAGGAAAGGTACATAAAATTCGTCCATCGGTGATTCATTTAATGCGAGGGCAGATTTTTGAACTGTGTGGAAAAACGATCTTTACCTTTGGCGGAGCGAGGAGTCATGATATTGGTGCGGGAATTTTGGAACTGGATGACCCGAATTATAAGAAAAAGAAAAGAAAATTAGAGAAAGAGTGGCAGCCGTACCGGGTCAATCATTTGAGTTGGTGGAAAGAAGAATTACCTTCAGAAGCAGAAATGGAAGAAGGAAGAAGAAATCTTTTGAAATATGGTAATAAAGTGGATTTTATTGTTTCACATTGTGCTGCTTCCAGTACGGCTGCGTTGCTGAGTCAGGGGACGTATCAAATGGATCGATTGACCGATTATCTGGAAGAAATACATCAAACGGTGAAGTTTCAAAAATGGTTCTTTGGACATTATCATGATAATCGGAATGTAAATGCAGAGGAAATCCTGCTGTGGGAACAGATTATTCGAATTGTGTAAAAAGAGTGAAACGAGAGAAGTTCTGAAAGGGCAGCCTGCTCAAAATGATTTTGACCGGGCTGCGGCGAGAAAAAAGCAGTTATATAAAAAGAACACAGTGCTAATGCTAAAGCAAAGGCAAATGCTGCACAGGGATTACCTGAATTGATTGAAATTGCGGATGGAAAGATGTATCTATAGGACATAATGAAAATAAAAAAAGAAACGAGCACCCTTTCCCAGTCAAATGACCT